>JAFIHQ010000100.1 GCA_017849315.1 Treponema sp. | reverse complement strand
ATGGGTTACAAAGCCGCGGTAGAAGCTCTTCGCGATGCGCAGGTGGCGGCTGCAGAAATTGACCTCATTATCTGGTGCGGGGCTCAGCACAAAGATTATCCATGCTGGCTTGCCGGGCTCAATGTGGCCCAGCGTTTGCAGGCTAATCGGGCGTGGAGCTTCGACATGGAAGCAATGTGCGGCTCCATGATGGCCGCCATCGACGTGGCCAAGTCTTTGATGCTCGTTAAGGAAGACGTCAATACGGTGCTGCTGGTTTCCGGCTATCGCAACAACGACCTTGTGGATCTGGGGTATTCTGCCACGCACTTTATGATGGACGTGGGTTCCGGTGGCTCGGCGTGCGTGCTCAAAAAGAACTTGGGCCGCAACGAAGTACTGCAATCCGCCTTTAGGGGTGACGGCTCTTTTTCCGAGGAGTGTGTCGTTCCGGTGCTGGGTTCTAAAGCCTGGCCGCCCAAGCCCGAAGACCTTCAAAATGCCCATTTTATTGTACCAAACGAGCCGACATTCAAAGGGCGGCTTCGTGATACCACCATGCCGAATTTCTATAAGGTCATCCGCGAGTCTTTGGCTAAATCGGGACTTTCCGAGAAAGACTTAGGTTATCTGGCCATTCTGCACTTTAAGCGGAGCGCACATTTTGCGGCTTTGCAGGAGCTCGGGCTCAAACCTGAGCAATCAACGTATCTTGAGGAGTACGGGCATCTGGGGCAGAACGACCAGTTGCTTTCCATAAAACTTGGGCTTGAGTCGGGGAAAATAAAGGATGGCAGCGCCATAGTGATGGTTGGCGCTGGTATCGGGTTTGTTTGGGCAGCGACAACAGTGCGTTGGGGCCCTGTTAAGCGATAATTACTTGCAATAAATGGAGGAATGATTATGGATAGAATGAAAGACAAAGTTTGCGTTGTAACTGGCGGTGCTCGAGGAATCGGGCGTGCGATTGTCGACCGATTTGCGGAAGAGGGCGCGAGGATGGTGTTTGCCATCGACGTCAACCCCGCAGCCTTCCCTGAGCTCGAGGCCGGTAGAAAGAATGTCCGGGGCGCATCCATAAACGTCACCGATACCGAAGGGATCAAAAATTTTGTGGACTCGGTCCTTGCCGAATTTGGCCATATCGACGCCCTTGTGAACAATGCAGGTATCACCCGCGACGCTCTCATTCAAAAGATGACTGACGACGACTGGGCGGCAGTCATTGCGGTCAACCTTACGGGCGTTTTCAAGATGACAAGAGCAATTGCTCCATCCATGATGGAAAATGGCAAGGGTACCATCGTTTCGATAGCGTCGGTTGTGGGGCTGGACGGCAACATCGGGCAGTCCAACTACGAAGCCGCAAAGGGCGGCATCGTGGCGATGACCAAAGGCTGGGCCAAGGAGTTTGCACGGAAGGGTGCAAAGGTGCGCGTCAACTCGGTTTCGCCGGGATATTGCCGCACACCGATGATCGAGACAGTGCCGGAGAAAGTGCTTGAGCCAATTATCGCAAAGACACCGCTGGGGCGCCTTGCCATGCCGATCGATATTGCCAACGCGGTGCTCTTTTTGAGCAGTGAGGAATCGGACTTTATTACAGGGCAGGTCTTACGGGTAGACGGCGGCCTCGTTCTGTAACTGTGTTTTTAGGTTTATGGGCATTGCCGGGACTTCGGTCACCGGATAAGAAGAAAAACGTGGATGAACGGCCAGGGTCGGGCATCCAAGGAGGTACGGGATGAAGAGGTTTCTGATTCTTTCCGCGCTGTGCGTTTTCCTTGTGTCGACAGCTTTTGGACAGGGAACCATCAAAATTGGCGGAACCTGGCCACTTGCTGACGTCACTGGCGAACAGGGCTCCAAGGCCGCGCAGCTCGCTGTGGACGAGATCAACAAGGCAGGCGGCGTACTGGGCCGCAAGCTGCAGCTTATTGTCGTGGACGATGAGTTGAAGGCTGACAAGGGCGTGGCCGCGATCGAGAAATTGGTCACGGTGGACAAGGTGGACTTCCTTGTCGGTGGCATGGCTTCGGGCGTTGCGCTTGGCCAGGTTCCGACCATGAAGAAATACCAGAAGATTGTTCTTTCTACAGGTGCCGCGAGTTACCTCGTAGAGCAGGCGCTTGGTGCGGATGCCGATTGGTACTTCCACCTGCATCCATGGGACTATGAGCAGGGTGCAAGCTATCTGCAGGGCTGGAGCGATATCCGCAAGAAATACCCGGCTATAAAGATAGACCGAATGTTCCTTGCCTATGAAGAAGGTGCTTTTGGTAAGGCCTCCTACGATTCGTCGCTCAAGATGTTCGGCTCTGACTACCAGTTCTCTGGTGCTTCATTTAAGAGCGCAGCCATGGGTGGCGGCGATTACTCTGCAATGTTGGAAGCTGCAAAAGCCTATAAGCCCGACATTTTCATTTGGGCTGGTTACGATGCCGATGCTCTGCCCATGTTGGAAGCCGCAAAAGCCATGAAGTTCAGCCCGCCACTCTTTGTTGGAGCGCCTCCAGGATGGCCTGCCGATTTTGGAAAGTCGCCGCTTGCCAACAACGTCATGCTGTATGGCATGTGGGCTCCCTCCATCAACGACGTCAACCCTGTCAGCCTGAAATTCTACAATGGCTATATGGCGAAGTATAAGGCTGAGCCTGCGACGTATTTTGCGCCACTTTCTTATTCTGCCATTTATATCTTGGCCGATGCACTGAAGCGCGCCGGCAATGCAGCTTTCAATGCTGATGGCAGCGTGAACAACGCCGTTGTGATCAAGGCCCTGGAAGGCACCAAGTATCTTTCCGCGCTTGGCGAAACCATCACCTTTGCACCGTCCAACGTGATAAAGCACCAGGGCATTCGCAACCAGAAGATCCTGCAGTGGCAGAATGGCCGCCAGGAAGTCATTTGGCCGTTTGATGTCCAGACCAAGGCGCCAGTGTATCCTTTCCCGGCGTGGAAGTAAGAGCCGGTACGGTTTTAGCTGCCCGCTCACAAGGTTCTACATAGTTTGACACTTGGTGTGCTGTGTGCGGGTAGGGGCGTCCCAGAGCGGCAAGACCTATGCGGCCTTGCCGCTTTGTTGTGAACATCGATTTTTTGTTGAAGTGTTGTGTCGATTTCTTGCGTCTATTTGTTGTTTTGCTCTGCTGGATTGAGTGATTCGAGGCTCCTTTACAAGGACTTCCTGTAGGCAAAAGGCCGAACCTGGCGTTCGGCATACTTTATTTATTGAAGGTGATGAGATGGCAAGTTCCAAAAAAGCCATTCCATGGATAATTGCAGGTGCCGTCGGGCTTGTGGCCATCCTGCTCTGGAAACCGACTGTCCTGATTTACGGAGTTCAAAGAGCGGGACTTTATGCCGCTATCGCGCTTCCAATGGGGCTCGCCGAGGGCATTCTCCACATTGTTAACCTTGCACATGGCGAACTTCTGATGGTTGCGGCATACATAACGTACTCTCTTGCGCAGGCGCTCGGCCTCGACCCGCTCTTGGCTTTATTCCCCGCAATGATAGCCATGGCGATTGTCGGATATCTGCTGTACCAGCTCACGATTCGCAAGGCACTCAAAGGTCCGGAGCTTAACCAGCTGATTCTGACGTTCGGCATTGGCATTGCGTTGAGCCAGATCATTACACTGATCTATACGAGCAGGACGAGAAAGCTGCATTTGGACTACGTTTCGTCGTCCCTGACTATTGGACAAACGAGTTTTGGCATTTGGGATTTTACGTTCGTCGCGCTTGCCATTCTGATGACCATCGGCATTCGGCTCTTTTTGTCTAGAACGAAGCTGGGAAAAGCCGCCGTCGCTGTGGGGCAGAATCCTAGGGGTGCGGCTATTGTCGGTATCGATGTACAGAAAACATATTCATTAGTATTTACGGCATCCGTTGTGCTGGTGGGAATTGCTGGTTCGTTCTTCCTTACCCGTCAGTCGATTTTCCCCGGGGTAGGAAGTCCTTTTACAATGAAATCATTTAGCCTGATAGCTATGGCGGGCGTCGGGAGCATCTCAGGTGTGCTCTACAGCAGTTTGGCGCTCGGTATAGCGGAAGCGATAATCAATGGTATTCCAGGTATGTCGGGATGGTCGGATATTGTTTTCTTCCTGATCATCATCATCACGATCGCCGTCAGGGCCAGTAGAACGAGGCAATCATGAAAAGAGTAAGCAGTTTTATACTACCAGTCGTTCTTGTTCTGGCCGCGGTGGTGTTTCCGCTCGTCCTGGGTCCCTATCCTCAGACCGTGGCGCGGACTGTCTTTAAGTATATGGCGCTCGCGCTCACCTGGGACATGCTCTTCAGGTCCGGGCAAGTCTCTTTTGGTGTAGCTGGCTTTTTTGGATTGGGCACGTATGCGACGGTGCTCCTTGCTGTTAAAGCCGGATTTTCTTTCCCTCTTGCAATGTTGCTGGGTGCAGTCATAGCTGCGGTTTTTGCGTATGCGCTCGGTTTTCTGGTCTTGCGGCTGCGTGGAACCTATTTTTCCATAACGACGCTGGCCTTGGCAGAAATCTTTAGGGTCATTTTGAGGAACTGGACCTCGTTCTCGGGTGGGCCCGAGGGCATCGTATTGCAGCAGATTGTCTTTGGCGGCCAGTCCAAGGCGCTGTACTGGTTGAACCTTGGGGTGTTGTTGGTTGTGCTCCTGGTCTCGGTGTGGCTGGAGAACTCGAAATTTCATTTTGCATTGACTTCCATCCGCGACAATGAAGTGAGCGCGCAGACTTCGGGTGTCAACATCTTTAGGACGCTGCTCATAGTCTTTACAATTACGGCATTCTTGCAGGGGCTCGTGGGAGCGGTGGATGTGGTGTCTTATGGCTACGCAATGCCAGATTCCGCTTTCGATGCCAACTACACGCTGCTGCCGCTTGCCATGGTGCTCTTAGGCGGAGAGCATTCGACATGGGGACCGGTGATCGGTTCCGTTTTGCTTGGTGTCGCCTCTGAGTACCTCAAGTTGAAGATTCCATACGGCCACCTTCTTGTATACGGTGTCATCATCATTCTGGTAATTCTATTCATGCCAAGAGGGCTGTTGGGGTTCTTCCGCAGAAAGAAGGGGGCAAATCGTGGCTAAACTGACGACGAAAAAACTGACGAAGCAGTTCGGCGGCCTCGTCGCTGTCCACGATGTGAGCTTCTCGATCGTTTCAGGGGAAATACTCGGCATCATCGGGCCAAACGGCGCGGGGAAAACGACATTCATCAATCTCATTTCGGGTATTTATGCGCCGACTTCTGGCACTATCGAGTTCGAGGGCAAGGACATAAGCCTGATGCCTGCGCACGAAAGGGCGAAAATCGGCATTGCACGCACCTACCAGCTTATTCATCCAATGGAAGACCTCAACCTCTTGGAAAACGTCATGGTGGGCTTTCTTTTTGCAGGGAACAAGTCGATGAAGGAAGCGCGACTTGCTGCTACCGAGCTGTGCACAGAGATGGGTTTGGAGAGGCTTGAGCGCGAGGTAAGCCAACTCACGATGTTGGAAGTGAAGAAAATGGAAATTGCCCATGCGCTCGCCAATACACCCAAGGTACTTTTCCTGGATGAAATCATGGCAGGGCTCAATACAGACGAGACTAAAGAGATGATTGCACTTGTAAAGCGGCTCGCCCGAGAGCGAAACTTGGCGGTCGGTGTTGTGGAGCACGTGATGGGGGTCATTCGAGAGCTCACCGACAGAGTGATTGTGCTTGAGGCAGGCGAGATCATCGCCGAAGGCCCCTACGAAATCGTCTCGAAGAATAAGCGAGTGATTGAAGCCTACCTGGGAGGAGCGACCGATGCTGAGAATTGAGAATCTGGTGTGCGGCTACGGGCGCATGCAGGTGCTGGATACTGTGTCGTTGGAAATCGGCGCCGAATCGGTGGGGCTTTTTGGGCCCAACGGAGCGGGGAAGACTACGCTTATAAGCGCCGTCATGGGTATGATAAAGCCATGGAAGGGAAACATCGAGTTCGAGGGGGAGAAGCTCATCGGCAAGGAGACCTTCCATATGGCGAGGCTCGGCATTGCGCTTGTGCCGCAGGAGCGCGAACTTTTCCCGTGGATGAGTGTGGAAGACAATTTGACGCTGGGAGCGGCCTATATTCCGCACGCGAAGGATAAAGCGCCCGAGCAGATGGAGAAGGTGTTCGAGCTTTTCCCGATCTTAAAGGAGAGGCGCAGGCAGCTGGCGGGGACGATGTCGGGCGGGCAGCAGCGAATGCTGGCCATCGCGAGGGCGCTGATGTCGCAGCCCAAGTTGCTCATCCTGGACGAGCCGTCGCTCGGTTTGCAGCCGTCCATTGTCGCCGAGGTTTTCGAAGTGCTCAAAGAGCTTAAGAAAAACGTGTCGGTGCTGGTCACCGAGCAGAACGTACGGGAAAGCTTGAGGGCGATCGACCGCGGTTATGTGTTGGAAAACGGCAAGATCGTTTTGGAAGACAGCGCCGAGGGGCTCAAGACAAATCCTTACGTGCTCAAGTCTTACTTGGGGCTTTAGAGTCTTGGGTTTGAGCGCGCATTCCTGCCTGCGACGATTCGACTGGCTATTCAAGTGATGGTTCAAGTGACGTTTCAAGGAGGTATTAAGCCATGACGGAAGGATTTGTAACCGTACAAGGGATGAATCTTTTCTACGTTACGGAAGGGGAAGGAATTCCGGTTCTCTATGTCCATGGGAACACCGGCTCAAGCGCATGGTTTTATCGCGTAATGAATCTGCCGGGGTACAAGACTTATGCTTTGGACATGCCCAACTTTGGCCGCTCGAGCGAACTTCCGGGCGAGGTGGACTTGCATCGTTATGCGGACGTGGTCAAGGGCTTTGCCGAGGCGCTCAAGCTCGAAAACCCCATCGTGGTGGCACATTCGTTGGGCGGCGCGGTTGCCCAGTCGCTCGCGGTCCGCTACCCCGAAATGATGCGTGCCTTGGTGCTGATAGACTCGTCGGCGCCAAACGGGCTCGTAACGCCCAAGGAACACTATCCGCTCATCGAGATGATGCGGGGCAACCGCGCCGTGCTCTATGGTGCGTTAAAGGCGACAGTACCAACCCTGGAAGACGAAGTGTTCTTCGAGCTTTTAGTGAACGACGCCGCACTCATGGCGCCCAAGGCCTGGGTCGGCAATGCAGCGGCGTTAAGTAGCTTCAATGTCAGCGACAAAACTTCGGCTTTTGCAAAACCTGTTTTGGTCATCTGGGGTCGCAAGGACGGCATAATCACTGAAAAAATGGCACAGGATACGGCTGCTGCCTATCCTGCTGGTTCCCTAAAGATTATTGAAGGCGTCGGGCATTCGGTGCTCGTGGAGAACCCGCCGCTTTTCAAGAATCTACTCAAGGATTTTTTGGCAGGCCTGACTCATTGAAAGTCCAAAAGGTTTTGAAGTTTTAAATTTATTACCCTGCGGCGGTTTTTGGTTCGACGCGGGCTTAATGCCAAGGAGGCTCTATGTCCAAAGTCAGTATAATAGGCGGTTACAACACGGCTTTTGGCAGTTTTGTCAAAAAGGACAAAGAAAAAGGTACAATTACTGACCTGAAAAGTATTT
>JAFIHQ010000099.1 GCA_017849315.1 Treponema sp. | reverse complement strand
GCTGCAAAGTCTTCGCCTGTCGGGTATCTTTACATGGTTGGCGCGGCACTTTCCTGGGTTGCCTACTCGTTCTTGACTCGTTCCATACCATCTTCTTATTCACAGCTTTCCATCACATTTTGGCAGATTTTCTTTGGAATGCTTTTTTGCATTCCTTTTACTCTGTCGGAAGGGCAGCACTTCACGATGCTCTCAACCACAGTTGTGTTGAATGTGCTTTTCCTCGGCATATGCGGCTCGGCGTTGGGATACTGGCTCTATGTGATTATGATCGACAGGCTTGGGGAGACCAAATCGAGCGTGTTTATCAATCTTATACCGGTCGTATCGGCAGTAGCTTCGTATTTTGTATTGGGCGAAAGGTTAGCAATGCTCCAGTTGCTTGGCGGCGGGCTAACGGTGGCCGGAGTATTCCTGGCAACAACAACAGGAGGCCGCAAGGCATAGCCGTGCTCGATATTCTTTACCAAAACGACGAAATTGTCGTTGTAGACAAGCCGGCAGGGTTGGCAAGTCAGCCTGGAGAGGCGGTGGGAGCTTCGGTGATTACGCTCGCGGAGGCGGAACTCGGTTTTAGGCCTTATCCGGTCCATCGACTGGACAAGGAGACCGCTGGTTGCATGATACTGGCCAAGAACAAGGAAGCAGCCTCGCGGTGGTCGGATTTGATAGCGACGCGTACGATCAGGAAAGTCTATTGGGCTGTCTGCTCAGGCGAGCCAGAGACGGCTGTCGGGCACTTTGATGACGTTCTCAAGGTCAATGGCAGACCGTTGGAGGCACATACAAAGTATCGGCGTTTGGCGGTGTATTCGTTTCCTATTTCTTTTACAGGAGCAACGGGCACTGCATCGGCCGTAAACGTTTCGCTTCTGGAACTGGAACTTGGCACTGGTCGGATGCATCAAATACGGCGCCATCTGGCAATGCACGGCCTGCCTATACTCGGCGACGATAAATATGGCGATTTCGCGCTGAATAGAGTGTTGCACAAAAAGAAGAATCTGAAGCACCTGTTGCTGTGGGCACGGGAATTGAAATTGTATGATGGCACGATAATTCAATCGAAAATGCCTGAGCATTTTTCGCTTTTCTTAAGGGACTGGCCGGACTGGTCAAGAATTGAAGCATGGAGCTGCGATGGAACCTAAAAAGCGTTATATCGTGGGGCATGGGGCATCTTGGGTGCTTCCCGATGGCAGAGTGTTGTTAGTGCCTGGATTTCATGAAAATTGGCTTTTGCAGCACCCGTCGATAGCGTCTGGAGCGAAAAATACGGCAGAATTCGTAAAGAAGTCCGGTTGGCTGTCCGCAGTGCTGCAGGAAGAGGGCTTTCTTGACATCATCATGCGTTCGGCGGACGAAGAAAAGTGCCGCGAGTGCCTGTGGAATGTGGTCCGCTCCAACGCGCCCTCCCTTCAAAAAGTCGTGGTTATGGTGCTCGACCGCGATGGCTTGGTTGTGCTGTCCGGCCAGGCCCTCTCAGATCGCGCCATTTTTGATGCCGCCCTCAACCGCGAAGGCGCGGACTCGGGCGGGGCAGCGCAAAGCGCCGCCAGCGCATCTTTGACTGATTAAACCGGCCAATTCAATAGGTGGGGGTGCCGGCTGAAAGAGGATGGAACTCCGGCTGAAAGCCACGTAGGCCCTCACTCTGCTAGACCGCGAAGAATCTCCGCCAGCTTTCTTGCATTTCGGGTTGAATCGCCCTCTGCTTTGTTTGCAAAAACTATGAACACCCGTTTAGCCTTTCTTGTTAAAGAGTCTATAACAAACGCCTTTTTCTTGAGCTCTTGGGCTGTATATGCATAACCGTGTTCCTCCGCCAAATCGGCGTCCCACCACAACTCACGAGTTTTCCCTTCAAATCTGAAATAGCCAAAATCGCCAGTGAGAGGCGCTTGGTTTGGTGTCAGTGTGTCAAATTCGGGCCCATCGTCAATGACGCAACTTATTCGACGCCGCGCGAGCTCGCCAAGAACACGCTCCTGTATCCATGCATCATTTCCAAACTCAACAGCCAAGGGGAACAAATCAAGCGATGAACAAACCTGACTAAGATACAATCTATTCCTTTCTGTATAAACAAAAGAATGGGGAAGCCGCAAAACGATAGTTGCGAGGCGCCCTTCTGCTGTCAGAATTGACGCTGCGGTCTGCAACCCTTCAACATCCACTTGCCAGCCGTCCACATCCCCGTTTGCGGGGCTGCGAATTTCCTTAACCACAGTTCTAAGAGCAAAAAGAAAGTCAGGGTTCGTCTTCGTTACCATGTGCAAAAGAGACGAGCTCTTTGCACCGCTTGCCCACGAGGTTTCCAGTTCAACGAACGGAAAAACGAGCGAATAATAGCGTAGAAAATCCTTTGACTCGAGTTCCTTAGGGTAAAAGGCGTCCTTGCCCACGTTGAACATGAAGCCACTTGTACCCACATAGAATCGACCCTGCGCCATTATTCTGACGCTCCTACCTATGAGCTTGCGTGGCGTTATACAGTTGCCCAACGCCAAAAGAAAAGGTATTCTACTCAGTATGCTTGGTACTTGACATTCCAATGATATTGTAATGCAAGTCCACGGTAGGCGTAAAGGAAAGGAATGGAATGGAGGCCCAGATGGCTATAAACATTATTGCACGCTTCTTAAGCATAGTGACGACACTCTACAGCCTTCTGTGTATTGTTCGTGTTTTCCTGACTTGGATACCTAACCAGGGTACGCGCTCCAGAAATAATTGGCTGGCAAGAATAACCGATCCATATCTGGACTTCTTCTCACGACTTTCCCTTTTTCGGGCAGAGCGGCTGGATTTCAGTCCAATAGCTGCGTTGGCGGTGCTTTCCGTTGCGAGTATAACGTTTGCTACCATTGCAACTACAGGTTTTGTAACTTTGGGCTTTATCTTGAGCCTTTTATTGCAGGCTGCGTGGTCGGTAGTAGCGTTCTTGCTTTCCTTTTATGCGGTCTGTGCGGTGGTTCGACTGATAGGGTATACTGCCAGATTAGGTCGGTTGAAGCCTTTGTGGGATATTCTGGATGTCGCGCTCAATCGGGTTCTTTACAGGATCAACCATTTCATTTATAGGCGTAAGGCGGTGACCTATCTTCAGGGGCTCGTCACAGGCGCTGTGGTATTGGTAGTGCTAAGGGTTGCAGGCGGATTGCTCATAAAGCTGCTTTCTTCTTTGCTTGTCTCCCTCCCGTTTTGAATCACCTTGTTTGAGCTGACTTGATAGAACTGATAGATAAGAGGATTTTGATGCTTACATCGAAGCGAAGAAGCGAACTCTCCGGACTCGCTTCACAATTGCCCGTAATGCTGCAGATAGGCAAGAACGGGCCGACTGATGCTTTGGCCGATCGGCTCAGTACCCTGCTCGATCAGCACGAGCTTGTTAAGGCAAAGTTTGTCGATTTTAAGGACGACCGAGTCTCCATTGCAAACGAACTGGCGTTGACAACCGAAAGCGATCTCGTCCGGGTTATTGGCAACATAGCTATATTCTTTCGCCAAAATCCCGATCCGGAAAAGCAAAACCCCGAGTATCTTTAGCTTGAGCATCTCAAGCGGCCTTGTCTGCCGATCTTGCCTACCTTGCGCTTATGGAGGGGCCACGTCCTGGTCCCACGGTACGACCTGGCCCCACGAAAAGTGGATAACTGGCCGCCAAGTAACGCAGGCCCCGATAACAAAGATGCGCATCCATAAGTGCTTCCGCCAAAACAATTTCCGTTTGCGGATCGAAACCAACGCGTAACACAAAAGACGCAATCGAGTTTTCGCCCTGTGACCTGCCTGGCTCGTTGGAAAAGAGATTCTTGACGCTACGCGACCATTCTAATCTCGTCTTGTTGTCCGCAATGATGTCATTGGCAGTGGACTCCAGAAGTGCAAGCCCCTGCTCCTGGTCATCTATGAAAGTGCAGTAGAGTGGATAGAAGTCTGTTGTAATGCCTATAATCTCCGCCATTGCCAAGATTATTTCGTCTGAAACGAAGGCCGGAGGGTCATTGTAGCGCAGGCACGAAACCAGCACAGGCAACGAAGACTTGGAATGAAACAATTCCAGCGCGGATGCTGCAGAGATTCTGACGCGAGGGTTAGTATTACGCAGGAGAACAGATTCTATAAGAGGTATGGACTCAGAATCGCCTATCCTGGCCAGGGCCATCGCAGCTGCACCCTGCAACATGTAGTCATCAACTTCGAGGGCTTTGCGCAAAGTCGGTATGGCTTCGGATTTTTGATGCTTGCCAAGGATCCTTGCTGCTACATAGGCAGTGGAGAAGGCATGGGTCTCGACCTCCTTGATGAGTGGCTTAGTGGCCTTCCCTGTTAGGCGGGGAGCTGTTTCCAGGGCAAGCAGTGCCTCCATTCGCACTTCGAACCGGGGACTACTCAAGTAGGAGAGGATCTCGCCCTGGGCATGCAAAGAGCCAGAACGACCAAGTTCCTGGATAAGCCTTATCTCTTCCTCTGGGCTTGAGCTGCGTTCGAGACGCGACATCAAATTAAAAGCGTGCAAGTCCCTGGCAGAAAACATGACTTCGAGCGACTGCGATATGGATGCGGAACCAAGGCGCTTAAGGCTTCGCATTCCGATAAGCGCAAGCACCAAGGTGGCGCAGATGATACCATAAAGCAATCGATACGAATTGATGGTGTCGAGCCCCAGCGTATGGAAGAGTTCCAGAAGCATGCCGCTCGATCCAGCGCCAACAGCTCCGCCCAGTCCATAGCCGAAATAATAGATGACGGACAAATCCAGGGTTTTATTTTTTGGGACAAGCGAGAAGTAATATGTCTGCGCCGTATTCTCCTCTCCCGTAAATCCAAACGAGGACAGGAAATGAATAAAGGAAAGGAAGAATGCGCTTACGAGGGCAGATGCAAAAATGGGCGAATTGGCTGGGACAAAAATGACCGGGAGGAAACTCGCAAGCCCAATACCGCTAAAAATGACCAAGAGGGGCTTCGATCCAAGTCGATCCACGAGAAGACGTATGATAAGACCCATGGCGATCGAGCCCAAGCTCGCAAAAAGGGAGTAGATCATTACGGCATTGTCACCCTGGCCAAAAGCCTCCTTTGCATAAACTGGGAGGAAGGACCTGCCCATGCCCGATGCAAATGAAACAATCAAAAAAATGAAAATGAATCGCCTGAAGGTCTGGTCGGTCAGTGCTTCTTTAGTGGTTTTTGTAAGAGGTGTAGATTTTTCTGGAGCATAACCTGTGGGTTCAGGCGTACGGAAAAGGTAGATGCAGCCGATTAGCCCAAGCGCAATTCCAACCCCAAGACCTATTGCGTAGACCCAAGAGGTTGCCTTTTCTCCCAAGACCAAGGCTACAATGAGTCCCGTCACCATGCTTGCAATGGAGTTAAGCATGGAAATAGTAACCATGAAAGATCCGCGATCAGATCGGGGTTTATCGCCTCCTCCTGAAGCTAAGTACCCAACGACAGGGTTGTTCCCGATGAGCGCAATCCCCCTGAAAAGTGCAAATCCCGCACTTCCTGCCAACAGAAGGCCCACTGCCGCGCTTTGTTTGCCTTGCATGGCGAGCAAAGGGGCAAGAAGCACTGGTATAAGTGCGATGTACCGAGCGACCCACGCCCAACCATAGACCCAGACGATTGGTTTTTTGCTGGTGAG
>JAFIHQ010000098.1 GCA_017849315.1 Treponema sp. | reverse complement strand
CGGTTCCGGCACGCCTATCGCATAGGCCACCTCAATCTCGCAGCGGTCCGCGAGCCCGGCTGCCACGATGTTCTTGGCAGCGTAGCGCGCCATGTACGAGGCGGAGCGGTCTACCTTTGTGGGGTCTTTGCCGGAGAACGAGCCGCCGCCATGCCTTCCCATGCCGCCGTACGTGTCTACGATGATTTTGCGGCCGGTGAGGCCAGAATCCCCGGCCGGTCCGCCAATGACGAAGCGGCCTGTGGGGTTGATGTAGTATTTTGTTTCAGCATCGAGCAATCCGGTGGGCTCGAGTACTGGTTTGATAACTTTTTCGATGAGCGTGGCGCGGATTTCGTCGTAGGTTAAGGGGCTGTTCTGGCTCGTCCTTTCGCCGTGCTGCTGGGAGAGCACCACGGTGGAGATGCGGACCGGCCGGTAGCCGTCGTATTCCACGGTAACCTGACACTTCCCATCGGGGCGCATCCAGGACACTTCCTTGGATTTGCGCACCTGTGCCGCGCGCTGCATCATTTTGTGGGCAAAGAGAATCGGCGCCGGCATCAATTCGGGTGTCTCGTTGCAGGCAAAACCGAACATCATGCCCTGGTCGCCCGCGCCCTGTTTGCCCTGGAACTCCTTGAGCCCGTGGCCATCCACGCCTTGCGCGATGTCCGGCGACTGTGGGTGGATGGCATTGAGTACCGCCATGGAGGCGTAATCGAGGCCATAAGCTGCATTGTTGTAGCCTATCCCTCTTACCACATCCCGGGCGATTTTCTGAATGTCGACATAGGTGCTGGTTGTTATCTCTCCGCCAATAAGCACGAGGCCCGTCGTTGCGAAGCACTCGCAGGCGACGCGGCTTTCGGGGTCGTCTTTGAGGCAGGCATCGAGCACCGCATCCGAGATTTGATCGCAAACTTTGTCTGGGTGTCCTTCCGATACAGATTCTGACGTAAAAGGCCTAAGGGGTTTATTCATTTTGTCCCTCTTTAGCTGGGATTTCTTACCCGCTCGCAATTCGGTTAACTCAGCGGGACCACTTCCTTTATGGAAAACTTCCGTGAAGTGGTTTAAGGCAGCTTCAAGCTTGAAAACCCAAAATCTTAAAAGCTCAAATCCTTTGAATCATGTTGGAAAGAAATTTATTGTCCTTTCCGCAATTAGTCAAGAAAACCAGGCCCTTACTCCGATATTCAACTTAGGGGAGGAGCGGTGTACACAATGAGGCGAGAACAATGAAAAGAACGGTGCAAATAATGAGGCATAGCCAATGAATAGAATCGTGCGCGCTTTTGCAACCTCGTTTGTGCTCCTTTTTGCACTCATCCCAGCCGCGCTCGTCAGGCTCCCTGCGCAGAAGAAATCCCCACCAGCCTAAGAAAGAGCCAAGGCGGATCACGTCGGAATCTATATAGGCGACGGCGCCTTTGTCCATGCTGCCAGCTCTGGCTCACGGGCGGGCGTCACAATCAACTCGCTCAAAGAACGAAGTTGGGACGAGCGGTTCCTATTCGCCGGCAGGGCGATTTCGGCCACTCTAATTTCCGGCCCCGCGCTCACGTTAGGCATTGGGATTCGACTGCGCTCCGTACATTATTGAGCGCAGCTCACCAGACTGGACAGGGCTGGACATAAGTTGCCGGCACAGGCGCAGTCAAAGGCTATCGCTTCTTATGCTTCAACCTTCTGGGCAACCAGCTTCCTTGTGCTCCGAACGTCCTTCTCCAGCAGCTTATAGGCATGCGTCGGGCACTTCTCCACGCAAACACCGCAGGAAGTGCAGGCAGCATAATCAGTTACAGGAATCCCATCTACCATCTTGATGCAGTGCTCCGGACAGGACTTTACACAGATGTCGCACTTGATACAGCCTGTTTTGCATGCTTTGCCAACGGCTTGCTTGATCACGTTCCTGTTCGAGCAAAGGACGATAGAGCCCTTTCTATTCCGCGGAACCATGGCAAAGAGTTGCTGCGGGCACTCCTGAGCACAAAGGCCGCAACCTGTACAGGCGTTGTAGTCCACATGTGGAAGACCGTCCGGTCCCATAGACAGCGCGCCGAACTTGCAGACCTCGACACAATCTCCAAACCCCTGGCAACCCCAGGCGCACTTTTTTACTCCCCCAACGGCAATCTTCGCTGCCCGGCAATTTCTGAGCCCCACGTACTCGCCCTTATCAGCAGCAAGCTCTTTGCTGCCCTGACACTGAAGCACAGCCACAAGGTCTTCTGACGAGGCTTTGACGCCCATCACTTTTGAGACCGCCGCCGCGGTAAAGCTGCCTCCGGCTTTACAATTCGTCGTAGCGGTCTTGCCCAAGACAACCGCTTCGGCATAGCCGTCACAACCGGCAAAACCACAAGCCCCACAGTTGGCGCCAGGCAGAACCGCCCTCACTTCGTCGATTTTCGGGTCGCGCTCCACAGCAAACGCCTTCTGGAAGAATCCGAGTGCCACGCCCAGCACAAAGGCAAGTATCGCCGAAAATACTATCGTTATCAGAATTGTCATCGTCTTTCCTCGCTCATTTTTTTGAGCCACCTAATAGCTGTCTAATCAGCTATTTCTCAGCTATTTCATAAGCCCCGCAAAACCCATAAACGCTATGCCGATAAGGCTTGTTGCAACGAAGAGTATCGGCGTACCCTGCAGGAACTTGGGCACCTGGCTCGTCTTCATTCGATCCCGAACACCCGCAAGCAGAATCATGGCGAGCAAATACCCCAGTGAAACGCCAACGGCGTAGACAATCGACTGAATAAACGAATAGTTGAAGTCGATGCTTTCAAATGTCACTGCCAAAATGGCGCAGTTTGTCGTAATGAGCGGCAGGTAAATTC
Organism: Treponema sp.; assembly: GCA_017849315.1. Taxonomy (GTDB): domain Bacteria; phylum Spirochaetota; class Spirochaetia; order Treponematales; family Rectinemataceae; genus JAFIHQ01. The sequence goes on along the minus strand of JAFIHQ010000098.1, from coordinate 7,123 downwards.
CCATCGCGGAGTACAGACCAGGCACATTCTTCTTGAGATAGAACTCGACAAGCTGCACAAGGCAGGCGATTACAAGGATAAAGACCAGAATTTTGAGGAAGGTCAAATTGAGCGGCATCAGTATGTAGTGATAAATCGGCCAGGTAACCGCCGTTGCAAGCACCGTCACGAAGGTAACCGAAGTGCCCATGCCGATGGACTGACCGATGTCGCCCGTCATACCGATGTATGAGCACAGGGCGATAAAACGCATAAGCACGATGTTGTTGACGAGCAGCGCCAGGATAAAAATCTTCATCAGGTCCATTTATGCATTCTCCTTTGCTTTCTGCTGATCGGACACCTGCTTGGCAGCCAAGGTCTCACGCTTATTTATCGACCTCTTGATGGCGTTGTTTGCAGAAATCAAAAGACCGAACACAAGGAAGCCGCCTGGTGGCAGGATAAAGAACAGAATTGGTGTGTACGAGACGGGCATAACTTGGATACCGGCAAACGTCCCATTGCCAAGAAGTTCCCGCACTGCGGAGATGACAATGAGTACCCACGTATAGCCAAGGCCCATGCCCAAAGCATCCGCAATGGAAGAAACGACCCTCTGTTTGGAGGAATACGCTTCGACGCGCCCCATGATGATGCAGTTTACAACGATGAGCGGAATAAAAACGCCCATGCTCTTGGAAAGGTCAGGGAAGTACGCCTTCATCACGAGGTCGACAATCGTGGTAAATGCCGCAATGATGATGATAAAAATAGGAAGACGCGCTCCGTTCGGAATCAGCTTTCTGAAGGCCGAGATAAAGATCTCGGAGAAAAGCAGAACGAAGGTCATCGCCAGCCCCATGCCGATCCCATTGGACACATTCGATGTGACTGCCAAGGAAGAGCAGAGGCCAATCATCAAAACCAACAAAGGATTTTCAAAGACAAGGCCTGCCTTAAAGACTTGCCAAAAGCTTCTTGTATCTTTTCCTTCTTCACTCATTGAGATGCCCCCGAAGTGGTTTCAGCAGCAGGCTTTGCAGGCTGCGTCGTGGCGCTGCCCGAACTCGTGGCCGAGGCGCCGGAAGTGGCTTCAGCAGCGGGTTGAGCCGCCTCCTGAGAAGCGCCCGAGATTGCTGATGGCGCCGCGGTCCCCAGAGCCATGGCCTGGAGGTACTCCCCCGCAGAGGCGCTCGCCACTTTGACAGCCTTTGTAATCGCTTTGGATGTGACCGTAGCTGCCGTTATCGGAATAACGTCGGTTTTTACTTCGAACTTATCGGTTATGTACTTGCCGGTAAACTGACCAGGGAAAGTGATCTTCTTTGCCTTGTCCACATAGTAGGTAGAACTTGCAGCATTGGCGCCCAATCCAGGCGTATCGGACATCTCGAGGATATGAACACCGGTTATGCTTCTGTCCAGCCTCACACCTATAAGCACCGTCGCCGGGCCTTTGTAGCTCGCCGTTGTTGCCTTTATGGCGACACCAAGCGGTGCAAGGTCGTTCTTTACGAGGTACGCTTCCTCAATCTTGACAGTCTCGTCGCTGGAACTAACGGCGCCCTTTATGTCTTCGTGCGATGTAGCTTCGGGGAAAAGTTCCTTGAGCGAACTGTTGAGCGCATCCTGCGCCTGCGACGCAATCGCCGGCTCGGTAACTTGATAGACCACAGCCAGGCTCGCGCACGCCACAACCGCAAAGGCCGCAAGAATCAGACCAAGTCTTATTATGTTGTTTTTCATTTCGATGCCCCCTTTACTGCCTTGACGGGCTTTGGAGGCGCAACATAGCCATATTTTTTGGTCTTTAGCTTATTGAGGTACGGCGTGATGATGTTCATTATGAGAATTGCGTAGGTTACGCCCTCGGGGTAACCGCCGAATTCCCGAATTATTACGATAATCAGTCCTATGCCGACTCCGTACAACACCTGGCCAAGCGGGGTGAGCGGCCGCGTAACATAATCCGTCGCCATAAAGAAGGCGGCAAAGACCACGCCTCCGGTAAGGATCGTAAACACGGGATCCAGTCCAAGAATCCATGCAAACACGAAGGTGGAGCCGATAACGCTCACGGGAATAATCCACTGAATGACCCCGAGTGAGAGCAGCAATAGGCCGCCAAGCAGAATAAGCAGGATGGAGCTTTCTCCCATCGAACCCGGCCTAAAGCCAAGGAACAATTGTTTGTAGAAGTCCCCGGTACTGCTTGCACCATAGTACTGAGCGATCTGTGCAATGGTGTAATGGCCATGCAGTAGCCCGAGCGGCGTCGCGGTGCTCACGGCATCGGCCACTTGGCTCGTGGCCGCCGCGGTTGCGTCGGCGAGCTTGGAGGCGGAGGTCAAGGCGTCGGCGTGGACGACAAGGCCTTTGGGCATGGTCCAGGTGGTCATCGCGGCGGGGAAGCTCATCAACAAGAAGGCGCGGGCCGCGAGGGCGGGGTTAAAGGGGTTGGAGCCCAAACCGCCAAAAAATTCTTTTACAACGATAATAGCAAAGAGCGAGCCGAGCGCGACCATCCAGAGTGGGGTCTTGGGCGGCACAATGAGCGCAACCAGCATACCAGTGACAATGGCAGAGCCATCGGTGATGGTGGTGCTGGCCTTAATGATCTTGCGGAAGAGGTATTCGCCAATGACTGCAGTGGCTACAGAAACGAGCACAGAAGCCAGAGCAAAGATGCCGTAAAGATAAATTCCGTATATAGTGCTCGGAATAAGGGCCAAGACTACGGAGAGCATGAGGCTGGAAACGCTCACTGGCGAGTTAATATGAGGGCTCGATGAAAGATGAAGTCTTTTCTCGGGCTTATCAGGCATTCTGCGCCTCCTTTTCTTTTTGCTTCATAGTGCGCAGAACCTGCTTGCCAAGCCTGAATTTCTGCACAAGCTGACGGTGTGCCGGGCATACGAAGGAACAGGACCCACATTCGATACAATCCATGAGGCCGATTTTCTCGGCTTCCTTGTAGTTGTTCGTTTCAATGGCTACGGCAAGCAGGGCAGGGGAGAGGCTGCAGCCGCAGGCGCGCATGCAGCGCCCGCACCTGATGCACGGCTCCTCCTCGGCGGGCCGCACCTCCTCCTTCCCCATGAAAAGCACCCCAGACGTGTTCTTTTGCACCGGAATCTCGTAGTTCGGCACCGCCACCCCCATCATCGGCCCGCCGAACACCACTTTGCGCAACCCGTCCTCGTTTACCTGCGCCGCGCCTGCGGCGACCAAATCCGATACCAGTGTGCCAACCGGCACCACGACATTCGCAGGCTTTGTGCAGGCTCCGCCAGAGAGCGTCAAACCGCGCTCTATAAGTGGCTTGCCATCCCGGAACGCCTCCACAATGGCGCACAGCGTCCCCACATTGTCCACCACGCAGCCCACGTCCATGGGCAGGCCGCCAGATGGTACTTCCTTGCCTGTGAGCGCCGTAATAAGCATCTTTTCGCCGCCTTGCGGGTACTTCGTCTTGAGCACCTGGACGCGCATCTTCATGCCATCCCGGGTGCGCGGACTTGCAGAAATCGCCTTTTCAAGAAGCGGAACTGCCCGTGCCTTATTCTGTTCCACAGCGATAACGCCTTCGGGCGCGCCGACAATCTTCATCGTAATGGCAAGACCTTCGACCACATCCTCGGGCCGCTCGATCATTGTCCGCTCGTCAATCGTGAGATACGGCTCACACTCCGCGCCGTTTGCAATCACGAGCGAAATCGGCTTGGACGGAGCGAGCTTTACGTGCGTCGGGAAGCCTGCGCCCCCCATGCCGATAATGCCCGCCGCCCTAATGCGCTCAAGCGCCTGTTCTTTGGTGCAGCTAAAGGCATCCAGAGGCGCCATGAATTCGTCGCCCGCGACGTCTTCCTGTGCCTCAATAACGATACAAGGCCCTTCCTGATTGTTGCACAAGAGTCTTGGCTCGATTTTCTTGACAACACCGGCAATAGACGCGTGAAGCGGTACGGTCATCATACTGTTGCCATCTGCGATCTTCTGACCGCGCTTTACCGCGTCCCCAACCGCTACAATCGGCTTGATCGGAGCGCCAAAATGCTGGTTGACCGGGATGAATACACGCTTGACGTCGCCTATTCTTTCTATGGCAAGACCGCCAGAGCGATCCTTCTTCTCGGGTGGATGTGCGCCACCCCTGAAAGTTTTGATAGCCATGATGGAAAAATCTCCTTTGCAGGCTCAAGTCCACTCGCAAATGCTGTCCTGTCAATTAGGCATACACAATGCTTTACAAAGGCATGCTTGAGGACAGGGGCAAACTAAACCATCTTGATAAAATTTCGGAATATATTAGACCCTAAACCGTGAGGCGGTCAAGTTAGAGAATCGCTTAAAAAATATCTAAATTTTTATATTATAAAATATTATTTTATCTATAATAGATTTACGATATTTGACCGACGAGTCATGGCACGCCAAGGCAACCTTTTATGGTGCCAAACTCTGTGCAGGTACAGGCTCAGGGCAGCTACAGCCACAATGCAGGTACTGGCGTTCGAGCTGTATCAAGTCAGCGCTCCATCACGCTCGCCGCGCACTATACCGGCACGCCCGCGCACTATACCGGCACGCCCGCGCACTATACCGGCACGCCCGCGCACCGTACCTGCACAAGATTCCCTGCAGGTATTACTTCCTGCCCCGGAACATTACCCTTACTTGCTTATAGAGCCCTTCGCCTTCACTCTTGGTTTCAATATCGACAATGTCATTGAGCGTCGTATGGATAATCCTGCGCTCAAAAGGATTCATAGGTTCGAGCAATACGGAGTGGCCTGTCTTTCTGACCTGTTCGGCCGATTCATACGCCATTCTTACGAGCAATTCTTCCCGCCGAATACGGTAATTCTCGGAGTCAAGAATGATCTTCATATCCTCTCTCCCGAGCTTGCCCGCATAAACATTGGCCAGCAACTGCAGAGCGTCGATGTTCTTGCCCTTCTTGCCGATGATCATTGCAGTGTTGTCCGTTTCAATTCTGAGACCGATCTTTTTGTCTTCCCTGAAAAGAACCGAAACCTTGGCAGGATAGCCCATCTTTTCCACGACGGTCTTTACCCATTCAATCATCTTGAGCTCAAATTCGTCGTTTGGTACGAGCGGTTCTCTGGACTCCTGTGATTCGCGCGACTCCTGCGCCCAACCTTCTTCTGTGCGGTCCGCGGAGCTTTGCAGGTCCGGTTCATAGGAATTCCCCGCGCTCACATTCGCAAGATCGTGCGCCTCTTCCGAATCTCGGGTGTGCACGCGAATTCGAACCTTGCCTTTCTTGAACAGACTTCCCGCCTGATTTTCCACTATTTCGACATCAAATTCGTCAGTTTCCAGCCCCAACTGGTTGGCTGCCTCTTCGATAGCCTCCCTTTCGGTCTTGCCTTCAAATTCGTATATCATGTACCTAACTCCTTCAACGCTTGCTTTCTTTTTTGTCACCGGACTTGCGGCTGGTCTTCTTATCCTTCTTGCCTGCATCTTTTTGAGTATTGTCGGCCTTTTTCTCTAACCAGTTGACGACGCGCGCGCTAAAGTCCTCTCCCTGCCGTGAACCTCCAGACTTTTGCCCCTTGGAATTGCTCCGCCTGGATGCGCCTGTTCCCTTGGTAACTGCTGAAGTCTTTATAGTACTTGATTTTGTACTGTTCGCTTTGACGTCGGCTTCAACGGACGTACCTACCAATACGGGCCCTGCCATTGCAAGGGTTTCTGCCTTGTGCTTTTTCATCATGTTGTTGATGATCATCTGTTGAATGATCGTAATAACGTTATTCACAATCCAGTAAATAAGTAAGCCAGATGGCACATCGTATAGGATGAAGAAGAAAATGATAGGCATGCCGAAGGTCATCAGCTTCATCTGCGCCGCAGCCTGCTGATTCTGCTGGGATTGCGGCTGCTGGGTGAATTTACCGTACAGAAGCTGGCTCACCAAATAGATAATGGGCAAGGCACGCAGCGCGGTCCAGCCAAGTAAAGGCAACCTGAAGCCGCCAAAGCTTATAATGCTTTCCGGCTGTGACAAGTCGTAAATCCATCCAGGAATGAAACTTGCACCGCGCAACTCGAAGTGATTGCTAAACAGGTTGTACATGGCAAAGAAGAGCGGCAACTGGATGAGCATGGGCAAACAGCCGGACATCGGGTTGTAGTGTTCCCGCTTATAGAGCTCCGCCATCTCCTGATTGAGCTTTTCCTGATTCCCCTTGTACTTGACCTGCAGCTCCTGAATCTGCGGCTGAAGCTCCTGCATTCTGGCAGTAGCGAAAGAGCCCTTCTTGGTGAGCGGATAAAAGATCGCTTTGATGAGGATGGTGACCAGAATAATGGCGACGCCGTAATTTGGAATGATCTTGTAGAAAATATCGAGCAGGAACTTGAGGATGTTTTCCAGCCATCCAAGCATGTTCGATTGCTCGATGGTATCTTCCAGCTTGAGCGAGCTCAAACCGTAGGGATTTTTGTCGGCGTATTCGTATTTGGCAAGCTCGCCCGGAGTTTTGGGGCCAAAATAGAAGTAGTAGGTATCTGTCTGCCGCGAACTCTGAATTGCCGGCCTGGACATGAAAATCCAGTCGGTCTGTTGCAACACAGGATCGGTGCCCTGCATATACTCAAAGCGTGGGAAGGGCGAAGAAGGAATCGCGATGAAAGTAAAGTATTTGCCGGTGATGGAAGCCCAGCTCGCTGCATCGTTAATCTCTTTGACTCCTACCTTAGGATTCTCGCTCTTTTTCTTGCCGTTCACTTCGTAGATGTATTTTCTAAAATCCGAGTAGCGGTTGGCGGGGTTAAACGCCGGTCCAATTTGTGGGCCAATTTGAATTGTGTAGGCTGTACCGTTTGCATTTAAGGGCAGGTCGGCATTCTGGGAGTTTTCCAGGCTGATAGCCATCCCAAACATGTATTCGTTGTCCTTAAAGTTATATATTTTCTTATAGGTAAAAGGAATAGCCTGGTCTTGTCCCTGTGGCTTCGCAAAGAGCGTCCTGGAAAACTGGATGGTGGTATGTGCGTCGTCCAGCCAGGTGACATTCATCAGTTCCTTCATGGGCGCTGCGTCGGCTTTTCCAAAGGCCACGGAAAGACCGCTCGTACCTTTTTCGCCGGGCAGGAGCATGTCCACGTT
>JAFIHQ010000097.1 GCA_017849315.1 Treponema sp. | reverse complement strand
GAAAAAGAAAAACCCCCGGCCACGATCTTGATCGCTTTGCCGGAGGTTTCTAATTGCACGGAGGTAATCCGCACAGCACCGTTTCCTTTTTTGCGTTTAGCGCTTAGAGAACTGGAACCTTCTCCGAGCTCCCCTTTGACCATATTTCTTGCGCTCAACCATTCTCGGATCTCTCGTCAAAAGACCGTTGGCACGAAGCGTAACATGATTCGCGGGATCGACCTGATTCAAGGCCCTGGACAAGCCATGGGCACAGGCACCAGCCTGCCCATTGACTCCACCACCCACAACATTGATCACGACATCGTACTTGTTTTCGCTTGCAGTCACAACTAATGGCTTGCGCACAACTGAAAGCAACTCAGGAACTTTAAAATACTGAGCTACTTCTACATCATTGACTATAAACTTACCGGTTCCCTCGCGGAGAAACACTCTCGCTACTGCACATTTTCTTCTGCCAGTGCCAATTCCAACGTTCCTGACCATTCCGTTCCCCTTTTATTATAGGTCGATGGCGACCGGCATCTGGGCCGCATGAGGATGATTTGGACCTGCGTAAACTTTTACATTCTTGAAAAGCTTGCGCCCAAGCGCTCCCTTTGGAAGCATACCCCAAATGGCAAGTTCCATCGGCTCGACAGGATTGCGCTCGATAAGTTGCTCAAAGGTATTCTCTCTCAAGCCGCCTGGATAACCGCTGTGCCTGTAGTAAATCTTGTTCTGGCGCTTCCTGCCGGAAATCGCCACTTTGTCGGCATTGATTACGATAACAAAGTCGCCAGTTTCCTGACTCGGCGTATACGTCGGCTTATTCTTGCCGCGCAAAATTGTAGCTACCTTAGCCGCTACTCGCCCTAACGGCTTGCCCTCGGCATCAATTACATACCAATTACGCTTGGCAGTGGCGGGGGTTACGAAAACAGTCTTCATCGATTTTATTCCTTAACCTTATTCGTGTATTTCCCAATAAGTTTTGCTTAAAACGCGGATGGCATAATCACACATAAACCAAACTGTGTCAAGCATCTAGCGCAAAACAGAGGGGAATTCAGTTGCCCATTCCTATTTGTTCGCGCTGTTGGAATCTCCAGTGTCGCTGCTCTTGTTATTCGCAGCCTCTTCTTTTTCTTCCTTCTCGGCTTCCTTCTTATCCCTAATGTCGGCAACGCCAACCAAAACTGCCACGATACCAGCAAGCACGGCAATCACGGGCACTGCGCCCCTAAGAAACGCCAGCACATCGTTCCACCAGTTAAGCCCACCAGGGACACACATAACTATTGCCACGATCAAGAGTACAATACCAATCAACAATGCAGTCATTTGTCTTCTCCTTTACACCTTTTCTAAGAATAGTATTAAATAATGTATCAACAAATTATCCGCATTATAACAGAGTGTTGTTTATTGTGGCAAGGCAAACCGTCCTAAAAACCCTCCCGTAGTCTTGGTACATTGCTATTTTCCCACATACTGGCTATAAGAAATCTATGATACAAACCGGGGCCCTCGTACTCTATAAGAACCAAATAGGTCTCGTTACTGGCTTTTCAGATGGAAAGTACTCTGTTGCCTTTCAAGACTCGACAAACCTTCGGTTAAGGGAGAAGGATGTTGTCATAATTCATACCGGCCCTGTCACTCGTTTTCCAGCTCCTCGACAGGATGGTGACTTTGAGACAGCCTACGAAATGCTCGTCTCGGACCATGCCGATACTCAAAGCGACGAACCAATTGCCTTGACTTGGCAAAGCTTGAGCGAGCTGGTCTTTGGCGAATATACACCAGAAACCGCAGCTGCGTGCCTGGAAAAGGCGCTTGAAGGGACACTTTTTTCGATGATTGATGGGACTCCTGTTGCGTTGAGCCTGAGTGAACGCAGGAAGGTTGAGGAAAAGGCCCAAAGAAAACAGAGCGAGGCTGCACAACGGAAAGCTTTTATCGCCTGGTTTTTAGAGGCTCACAAGGCGCGTGCCAGTAAAGGGCGCGTCAATAGAGTCAACAGAGAAGAAATCTCCGATGAGGGACAGCCAACTAAGACTATAGATTCATCATTCCTCCCTTTTATTCGGGAACTGGAGTCTTTTGCGCTTGGCCGCACATCGTATTGCTCACTTGCCCAAGATTTGGGGCTTTCGGAAAAACCCGAAGTCATACACGAAGCACTTATAGATGCCGGTATTTGGACAGATAAAGACAATCCTTGGCCGGCTCGTTCAGGCTGTAATCTCAATGTACCTAAATTGGATTTTCCTGGCAAAGAACTGCAAAGCCATTTGTCCAGACTCGACTTGAGTTCGGTTGCTTCGTACGCTATCGACAATGCCTGGTCGACCGATCCGGACGACGCAATCGGCTACGACGGAACCTATGTCTGGGTACACATCGCGGACCCAGCGAGCTACATCGATGCCGAATCTTCTTTGGACCAAACGGCTATGGAGCGCGGGGCCACGCTCTATTTACCTGAAAAGACCATTCCAATGCTGCCGGAGGGCGCTGTAAAGACCTTAGGTTTGGGGCTAAACCCTCTCTCTCCCGCTCTATCCTTCAGGATGAAAGTGGCAGACGATGGCAGTGTGACCGAAACCATGATCAGCCCTAGTACGGTTAAGGTCTCCAGGTTATCGTACGAAAAGGCCGATGAGCTTCTGTCGCAAGGCGAACCCACACTCGTGGCCCTAGACCGGATAGCCCAGACCAGGAAGCGGCGGCGTATACAAAATGGCGCGGTCGAAATCGACTTTCCGGAAGTTTCTATAAAAGTGAGAGGGGATGAGATTGCCTTTACGCCGCTTCCTGTCACGCGGTCCAGCGGCATTGTGCGCGAGATGATGCTTCTAGCCGGCGAGGCAGCCGGGCGCTGGGCGCGCGACCGCCGCCTGCCCTTCCTCTACAGCAGCCAGGAGGCACCCAACATTCCCGCTCAGTACCTTGCCGACATGGAGCGCCCAGCGCCCCTCTCGGTACAATTTGCCCGCCGAAAGGGCATGCGGGCTTCCATAGTAGGTACCGAAACTCTCGCACATAGAGGCCTCGGGCTTTCGTTCTATTCTCAAGTTACAAGTCCTTTACGCCGCTATCAGGACTTACTCACCCACTATCAGATAAGGCGTTCTCTTCAACGCGAGCAAGGCTTATCCGCCATGCCGCTCTCTGAGGACGAACTGGGGCGCCGGTGTCTTATAGCGAGTCAGGCATCAAGTCAGACAAGACAAGCCGAAAGGGATTCGCGTCTGCATTGGACCTGCGTTTATCTTGCCCGTCACCCAGACTGGGAAGGAATGGCAACCATTCTGGAACTGCGAGAAAACGAGGCTTGGGTACTCATAGAAGCATTAGGGCTTGAAACAAGCCTGCGTTGCCGACGCGCGGTCCAACTCGACCAAAAGGTGACAATCAAAGTGGTTAAGGTGCGTCTTGCGACTTTGGAAGCAAATTTCGAAATGAAGTGATTCCCGTCTAATGGATGTTTTGGTTGGATTTTTTGGCCCAGGCGCGAGTCGAACGCGCGACCTACTGCTTAGGAGGCAGTCGCTCTATCCATCTGAGCTACTGGGTCTTATGCACAAAAGGCAATGCCAGACTTACCAGACTTAATCGAAGCCTTTGCCGGCGCACCACGTATGCAATCCGCACTTATGCGGTTCTTTAGGGACATTATAGCAAAGCTCCTGTAATGTCAACGACAATCAAGAAGAGACACGGGCCGATACCAGGCAGGAGGCACAGACAAAAAGCGTTTATACGCTTGACGCTGCTTCCGGCTCGTTCTACTATAATCTTATGGATTTGATGACAGTCTTAAGCCCGGATTTGATCGCACTGCATCTTACGGGCACTACCAAAGATGAAATTATAAGCCAGCTCGTAGATGTGGCAATGGCGAGTGGCAATGTCTCCAATAGGGAAGAAGCCATCGCTTCAGTCCAGGAGCGCGAGTCCAGGATGAGCACGGGCATGAAGCACGGAATTGCCATCCCTCATGGCAAAACGGCTGCCGTCAAGGATCTGGTGGCTTGTATCGGTGTATCTGACCATGAGGTCGATTTTGATGCGCTCGATCACCAGGGTTGCCGTATTTTTATCATGACGCTGTCGCCCTTGGAGAAAACTGGTCCGCACCTGCAGTTTCTTGCAGAGGTCAGCATGCTTTTCCGCAGCGAGGAAAAGCGCCAGGCTATTCTCAATGCCAAGACTCCAGAAGAGATTTTGGACATACTAAAACCGCAGCCGCTTGATAACTGAAGTCATACTTGCCACTCCACTTTTTTACTTTTCTCTTTTTTGTTTTTGAATTATGAAGTAAGAAGTAAATTGGTGAGCAGATCCGCCCAGAAATTGAAGCCCTGTTTTTCAATTGTCTATAAAAAAGGCTGCACCATGTGCAGCCTTTTTTTCAGTATGATGAGTTAGACAGAGCTTATTCCAATACCGCGAGGATATCAGACATCTTGACTATAAGGTGCTCGACACCATCGATCTTGATTTGGGTTCCAGCATACTTATCGTACATGACTTCGTCGCCAGCCTTTACTTTGATCGCATCCTTATCGGTGCCAACGGCAATCACAACGCCGGTTTGCGTCTTTTCTTGAGCAGTTTGCGGAATGATGATACCAGAAGCTGTCTTTGTTTCGCTTTCTTTGATCTTGATCAGAACACGATCACCTAAAGGTTTTACGTTCATATACTATCCTCCCAATATTATTGGTTGATTAAAACAATCATGAGAAATATAAGAAAACAATGGGATACGGTCAAGTAAACGCGCAAAACTCTCCACTGCAACTGTTCTTGCAGCTGGGACACGCCGATTTTGCCTTCTCTATGGGCTCAGAATAGGGTCAGAATAGGGTCAAAATCCTTGCCGCGGTCGGGAAATTCGACCGGAAAATTTTATTGTGGGTAGACTTTCTTATTCTTTTGTTTTTGAGTAAATTGTTTAATGAGGTATATAGATGGCAACAAAAAAGGATGATTGGAACAAAAAACCAGATCCCCAAAAGGCTGGCAATCGCTCGGACGGCCCAGAGGGCCCCAACAAATTCCAGATGCGCTTCTCGTTCGGTTATCTGATTGTCATGCTTATTGCTGTTGTACTCTTCAACTATCTGGCTTTCAGTTCCGACGATACAATCATTCCATATTCGGTTTTTAAAGAAAAAATAAGAGACGGCGAGATTAAACGCGTCGAAATTGATATCAATTATTATACGGGTTATGCCGAGCCAAATGTGCAGCCTGCTTCTCCACTTCCTGCAAATGCCAAGACTGGCGTTGTGTACAAGGCGGTGCCTGTAAACGATCCCAATTTTACGCAACTGCTGGACGAATATGGGGTTGTCTACTCTGCTTCTCCAAAAGACGGGAACCTTGCCCTTTCGTTCATTCTCAACTGGGTTCTGCCCTTCCTTATTATGTTCCTGCTTTGGCGAACGGTTATGAAGCGATTCCAGGGCGGAGGAATGAATTCAAATGTTCTCGCTTTTGGGCAGAACAAGACGACGATTGTCGCCGAAGGCGATATCAAGACGAGGTTTTCTGATGTCGCCGGTGTGGACGAAGCCAAGACGGAGCTTATAGAAGTTGTCGACTTCTTAAAGAATCCTACCAAGTACACGGAGATTGGCGGCAAGATTCCTAAGGGCGTTCTTTTGGTTGGTCCTCCGGGAACAGGAAAAACGCTTCTTGCAAGGGCTGTAGCCGGCGAAGCAAACGTTCCTTTCTTTAGAATGAGTGGTGCCGAGTTTGTTGAAATGTTTGTTGGTGTCGGAGCGGCACGCGTCCGCGATCTTTTTAGACAGGCACGGGAAAAAGCGCCTTGTATCGTCTTTATCGATGAACTGGATGCGCTTGGCAAGAGCCGCGTGAGTGGCGTAATCGGTGGAAACGATGAACGAGAACAGACTCTCAATCAATTGTTGGTAGAGATGGACGGGTTCGATGCCACTTCCGGTCTCATCATTCTGGCAGCGACCAATAGGCCCGACGTACTGGACCCGGCACTCTTAAGACCGGGGAGATTCGATAGGCAGGTTTTGGTAGACAGACCGGACATGGCGGGCAGAGAAGCGATCTTGCGCATTCATGCCAAGAACATAAAGATGGATTCCACTGTTGATTTGAGCAAGATTGCCAGAAGTACATCCGGGTTTGTGGGTGCCGATCTTGCCAACCTCGTGAATGAAGCAGCCCTTTTGGCAGTTCGTGCAGGCAGAAAAAAGGTCAACCAAAAAGACTTTGAAGACGCCATAGAAAAGGTAATTGCCGGCCTGGAAAAGAAAACTAAGGTTATGAATCCGCAAGAACGTCGAATCATCGCTTACCACGAAACGGGCCATGCGATTACAGCCGCATTCACTCCAGGTTCCGACCCTGTGCGTAAAGTCTCCATAATTCCGCGCGGTTATGGTGCGCTTGGTTATACCTTGCAGACGCCTGTTGAAGACAGGTATGTCGTAAGCGAAGCTGAGCTTTTGAGCCAAATCGACGTGCTTTTGGGTGGTCGGGCTGCAGAGGAAATTGTCTTTAGCAGTATTTCTACTGGAGCTTCGAACGATATAACCCGAGCCACTGATATCGCGCGCAAAATGATCACAGACTATGGAATGTCCGAACGTTTCAGGCATGTTGCACTGACTCATCGAGGTCAAAACTTCACCAACTTCCCGGATTCCGACGGCTTTATGGCGCGCGAATATAGCGAGGACACGCAAAAATATGTCGATGACGAGATAGCGAGGATAATTCGCGAACGTTACGAGCATGTGGTGGAGCTTTTGATGGCCAAAAAGGACACGCTGGAAAAAGTTGCCACGACGCTGCTCGAAAAAGAAGCTATAGATGAAGCCGAATTCAATCAGCTTGT
>JAFIHQ010000096.1 GCA_017849315.1 Treponema sp. | reverse complement strand
TTTGGCGTTGACAAAATCATATGGATAAATAGCGCCATGAATGTCGGATGTCTCGATGAACGTCAGAGTGACGCTCTTGTTTGGTGGCTCTGTCTGAGCAAACACCGACAATGACAGCGCGGCGATGCACAGTACGAGCAAGAATCGTTTCATAATGCCTCCTTGTCAGACTTTCGAATTATGGTACTTCACTTTTCCGTAGTACGCAAGGCTGAAAAGCTGACAAGCAGGCCGGTCGATGAGTCGGCAGTGTTAATTCCGCTTGCTCAAAACCTCATCTTCATAGTTTGAAACTTTGTTCATCCAGTCGCTGCCTATCGGTACAGACTGGGTAAGGCAATAGTAATCCCACACGGCGGCGAAGGGCAGGTTTTTAGCTTCCTCGGTTAAGGCCAGGCGCCTTGTGTAATCGCCTTTGGCTTCGTATTCACGAAGTTGCGCGATCGGTTGGACCAGCGCAAAGAGGAGTGCTTTCTGCACGTTTCTTGCGCCAATGACCCAGGCCGCAATTCTATTGATGCTTGCATCGAAATAGTCCAGGAGCAAGTGAATGCGGTCCCACGCTTTGATTCTGACAACCTCGTTTGCAACATTCTGGAAGTCGTCCGTCCACGTGACGATGTGATCGGAATCCCAACGGACTCCGCGACTCAAGTGGATTGCAATCTGAGGAACAAAGAGCAAAAGGCTGGAGATCTTGTCGGCTATCGTCTCGGTCGGATGGAAGTGACCCATGTCAAGGCAAAGTCCCATATTCCGCTTGGAGGCATATCCCATATAGAACTCGTGTGAACCTACGACGTAGGCTTCGGAACCGATACCGAAGAGCTTGCTTTCAACTGTGTCGATCACACGGTCGTTGGGCATAGGTTCCCGGAACATGGTGTCCAACGATTCTTGAAGCCTAAGCCGTGGTCCAAGCCTGTCTGCGGGCATGTCCTTAAAGCCGTCCGGAGCCCAAAAGTTATTGACCACGGTGTCTTTCAATTCGTCAGCGAAGTACTGTGATATCTTTCTGCAGGCGATCCCGTGCCTCACCCAGAATTTCCTTATATCATCATTGGGGCTGGCCAGTGTAAAACCCGATTCTGCCAACGGATGAGAGAAAAACGAAGGGTTGAAGTCGATACCCAGGTTTTTTTCTTTTGCCCAGGCCAGCCAGCGCGCAAAATGTTCCGGCTGGATTTCGTCCCGATCCACCTTAGTGTTGCCAGTCTCGGCATACATCGCATGCAGATTAAAGCGTTTTTTGCCTGGGATGAGCGAAAACGCTAACTCCGCATCTTGGCGCAGCTCGTCTCCATTTCGAGCCCTGCCAGGATAAGAGCCAGTGGCCAGAATCCCGCCAGACAGCGCTTGTGCACCATCGAAACCTATGACGTCATCGCCCTGCCAGCAGTGAATGGAAAGCGGTATGGATTCGAGTTCCTTTAAGGCATTATCAACATCCACGCCAAGCGCAGCATATCGTGCACGCGCCAGAGAATAACAATGTTCAATTTCTGCAGAGTTGTTCAAAGCACTGTTCTTATCCATAGCTCCATCCTTTCGAAGATTCTTTTTCCGTCCAAGACACTCAACCCAAGACACTCAACAATCCAGTCTCAATAACATTTGTTGTTACATCGTCCGCATCTATGCCGACACCGTCGACCTGTACTGCTCGACTTCCCATTTCTTGATAAAGTCCACATCGGCGGCGGCCATAAAGTGTGGTCCGCCAAAACTCATGCTATATACGGAAACCTTGATAGCGTCGTTAAAGAGCATCAAGGCGAGCTGTGCAGCTTTCGTGTTTTTGGCAAGGCCAAAGGCACCTACGTCCTGCACGACAATAACATGTGGATACGTCCCTTCCTGTTCTATGAAGGAACCTATTTGCTTTGCCAATGCAGCTTGGACAGTATCGGCCTTTGCCCCTTCCTGGATTGCATCCAGGATTGTATGCGGGATATAGAGTGGCCTCGCTCCCGCGTAAACAATGTGGTCAGGGCTAAATGCTCCATTCAGGGTGGCAAAATCGCTTGCCGAAGCTGCGTGTTTGAGTATCTCTTTGTTGGTTTCAAATTCAATACATGGGCTTTCGACATAACGGCAGGCAGCCTTTACAAGCGCGTCTTTCAATTCTGCTGCTTTGTCGAATAAAGCGTTTACGGATTGTTCAAGCACAGGGCTTTCTGTGGCAGAAAAGTCAGGAGTTCTGCCAATTCTGCTTCTGATACGGTCGAATACCATAGAATAGATCTTGTCTATTTCTTGCACGGAATCTGCAGCGACAAATATCCCATGATTCTGAAGAAAAACAATAGAAGGGAATGACTTTCCGTGTGCGGTCCATGTTTCAAAGCTGTCCGAAAGCGTCTTTGAAAGGACATAGCCTGGCGTGGTGTAGGGGACATAGAGCACCTGATCCCCGAAGAGTTCGCCAATAGTTTTTTCAGCGTCCACAGAACAAAGTACGCCGTTTACGAGCGCCGGATGCAGATGGACGACATAGGCGTAAGGAAAGAGCGCATGGAGAATTGTTTCAACACTTGGCCGCATGGTCTGCCCTTTCTTGCGTGCCGCCATCAATGCGGACAACACCTGTGCCTCCCGAGCCGCAGAGTCAGCAGGAAAGTCCTGACGAAGTATGGCGCGTACGGTTTCAAGATCGAGCTCAACAAAGCCCGTCTCCTGAATTGTTGCCAGTGCGGTTCCGGAAGCCTTTACGAATAGCGTATCTTTGGTTTTCCACGATGTATTGCCTCCGCCGGCAAGCACACATTCCGGATCGCTGCCGTACCGCTGTGATACTTCAATAAGTTCCTTTATACTCATACACTCCGTCCAATAAAATCAGGATTGATCGGTCAGAATCTATTCCTAGTTTAGTCCATGTGGAACATTTCAACGAGAGGATCGGTAACCGGAGAATTATCCGGATTTGTTTCCATCAAATCGACCATAGAATCCCACCATTTTCTTACAATTGCCTTAGTTGGCAGAAGATCGTCTGTGGCATCGTCAGCCAGGTGCTGGATTCCGAAAAGCCGCAGTGTTTTGGGGTCCAGATAGATCGAATAGTCGGAAATGCCAGCCTTGGCAAGCTCGGCTTTCATCTCGGGCCAAATTTCATCGTGCCGCTTCTTGTACTCGGCTTCTTTGCCGGGCTTAAGTTGCATTGCAAATGCGTAACGCTTCATATCGTGCCTCTTCAATTCCCAATACTATTTCAATACTCTTTCAATCGAAACGCGGCAAAATAAACGGAAGATGTGAGGCAGGCGACTCAATGCGCCGTCTGCCTCACGCTCTACCTTGTCAATTCATTCCAATAGCCAATCGGCTTAGTATACGTTCTTCCATTCGGCGATATTGGACTTGTCAAATTTGAACGGAGGCCCTAACAGGACTTCGGTTCCGCCATCGGGCGCTTTGGTAATGGTGTAATTACCAAGCCTGCCAGCGGAGAATTTCTCTCCAACAGCACCAGTGATCTTTCCGTTTACCAGCGCAGTTGCTACATAAGCTCCAAGGTACCCAACATCGATCGGGTTCCACAGGAACATGTAGGGGCATGCGCCATTCTCAATATAGGTGGCCATTTCGGAAGGCAGCCCAAGACCAGTGATGAGGACTTTGCCGATGAGGTTCTTGTCCGTGATGACTTTGGCAGCGGCAGCAATACCAACTGTCGTCGGGGCAATAATCACCTTCAGGTTTGGATATGAGCGGAGCAGAGCTTCGGTCTCGGAAACGGACTTGTCGCGCAGATCGTCGCCGTAGGCGATCTTTACCAACTTGAGGCTGGCATACTGTGGCTTTGCAAGCTCTTTCTTCATGAAGTCAATCCAGATGTTCTGGTTGGAAGCCTGGCTTGTTGCAGAAAGAATCGCAATTTCTCCACCCTTGCCACCTGTCATGTCATAGGCGGCTTTGATAAGGGTCTGTCCGATCTTCTCGGAGTCGGCCTGGTTGACGTGGGTCAGGCGGCTTGCCGGGTTAACAGAAGAATCGAGGGAGAACACCTTAATTCCAGCTTTTGAAGCTTTGGTCAGAACGGGCTGCAGTGCATCGTAGTCGTTGCCGACGATGCAGATAGATGCCACGCGTTGTGCGATGAGCTGCTCAATAATCTGGATCTGAGCCTCTGCTGTGGGCAGTTCAGGCGAGCGAAGAATTGCCTCGTAGCCCTGTTCTTCGATACCGTTCTTAAATCCCTGGAGCTGTTTTTCGCCATAGGGGTTGCCGGTATTCTTGAAGACGATTGCGAACTTCGGTTTGTCAGCTGCGAAGACCGAAGCCGGAACCATCATTCCCATGACCGCAATGATCATGGCAACAGCGATGATGTTTCTTTTCATCATTGCCTCCTTTCAAATATTCAAAAATCTCTAGC
Organism: Treponema sp.; assembly: GCA_017849315.1. Classification (GTDB taxonomy): domain Bacteria; phylum Spirochaetota; class Spirochaetia; order Treponematales; family Rectinemataceae; genus JAFIHQ01. Next base: position 1,429 of record JAFIHQ010000096.1, on the reverse strand, counting down.
GCTTAAGCTGTGAATGCTTTGCGCCGGACTTTTGGCCACTTTTATCAAATCGCAGATTCTGCAACATGACAGCGACAATAAGAAGCGCTCCAATTATGATAAGCAGGACTTGAGCAGAGATGTTAAACAGGCCGAGACCATAATTGAGAAACCCAATGATAAAGATGGAAAGTAAAGGGCCTGTTATTCGGCCCTTGCCGCCTGAGGTACTAACGCCGCCCAAAACTACCATTGCAATAACGTCCAGCTCGTAACCGGTAGCGACGTTTGGTCTTGTGCTTCCCATGCGGGAGGTTAGGAACAAAGCCGTAATACCGGCCATAAAGCCCATGATCGTACTCACGGAAATGAGCATGTTCTCGGTCTTGATTCCGGAATAACGGGACGCTGTACTGTTATTGCCCATGGCAAAGAGCTGGCGGCCGAATCGAGTCTTATGAATCAGTATTGCAAAGAAAATAGTAAATACGATGAATACAATCATTATGAAAGGCACCTTGCCGACATAACCCCAACCGAGGAAGGAAAACCATGTCGGAAATTTACCCGCGGCTTTGTCTTCAAGAATGATATAGGCTATTCCACGATAAATAATCTGTGTAGAAATCGTGATAATTGTAGAAGAGAGTTCCCTGAATTTGGCTTGCAAGAAGCCATTTAGAAAGCCACAGGACGTGCTCACCACAAGGCAGAGGACCATTGCCAGTGGCATTGAAAGCCCTGCGTTGTACGATACAGCCATAATTACTGATGACAAGGCGATTATTGAGCCAACGGAAACATCGATATTTCCAAGTACGATAACCATCATCATAGGATAAACCAGGAAGGCCTTATCCAGGAAATTCATGGGTGTACTCAAGAATGTATCTGCCGTAAAGTAGTAAGGCGTCAACAGACTGTTAACGATGTTGATAATCACGAACAATGCAATAAGAAACCACTCCCATTGGAAGGAAAAGTCTTTCAGACTTCTCGGTTTTTCAATCTCTAGTGTTCGTTCGCTCATTTTGTCGCCCCTTAAATTGCACGTCTGCGCAGCGTCACACGGTCGTTGTTTCTCTTGATAAGAACGTTGGAGATCACCGCCAACAAAATAACGACGCCCTGTATAGCTTGTTGCCAGAACGGAGAAACATTGATGAGGGGCAGGGCATTGTTCAGCATACCGAAAAGAATTGTGCCCAGGATAATCCCAATCACTTTACCGCGACCGCCGGAAACGCTTACGCCGCCAAGGACGACGGCTGCAATAACGCTCATCTCATACCCTTGCGCAGTGTCGCCTTGTGCAGAAGCATAACGACTCACCCAGAGCACGCCCGCAAGCCCTGCAAGGGCGCCCATCGTGGTGTAGACCAAGAGCAGAATACGTTTGCGGGGAATACCAACGACATCAGCGGTGTCTGGGCTGGAACCAACAGCGTAG
>JAFIHQ010000095.1 GCA_017849315.1 Treponema sp. | reverse complement strand
CGTGATGTGCAATTTTGATGGCAGTTTCTCTTCCGTGACGACCGTGTCGCACGAACTCGGACACGCGTGGCACCACGAGAATATCAAGGATAAACCGTACCCCCTCACTCAATACCCCATGACTCTGGCAGAAACAGCTTCTATTTTTGCCGAAACCATTATTTCGGAAGCTGCACTTTCCAAGGCGTCACCCAAAGAGCGACTTTCGCTTGTCGAACTCCATTTGCAGGACGGTGCACAGGTAATCGTGGACATTCTGTCGCGATTCTACTTTGAAAAAGCGGTTTTTGAAGCAAGAAAGGCGGGTGAGCTTGGGGCTGAACAATTCTGCCAGCTCATGCTCGATTCACAAGACAAGACCTACGGCGATGGCCTGGACCCGGACAAGCGTCACGCGTACATGTGGGCGGTAAAAGGGCATTACTACATTCCTTCGCTGTCCTACTACAATTTTCCTTACGCGTTTGGTCAACTTTTCGGCCTGGGGCTTTACGAGCGCTATAGACAAGAAGGGCCTGCCTTTGCTGCTACCTATCGTGAACTTCTTGCCTCTACCGGTTCTGCCTCTGCTGTAGAAGTAACGCGTAAGGCCGGATTCGACATAGAAAAAAGAGACTTTTGGGATGTGTCGCTTTCGATCTTTGCCCGTCAGGTGGAGGAGTTTGAGCGCCTTGTTGGTGAGTTTTTTTGACGGGCATTTCCGGCAGGCATTCTTGGCTGGCATTTTTGGGAGCGATTTAGCTGGCCAGTGCTCTGTCGGGAGTTTTGAGATGAAGGTCGAACAAGTCGAACAAAAGGAGCGCCGTACTTGAACACAGAAGATTTTAGGCTGGGCCAGAACGATTTTGAAGCCGTTTTTATGAATCGAAGGTCGGTTCGAGCTTATGCTGACAGACCGGTAGAAGATAGAATCAAACAGCAGATACTTGCTGCCGCGATGCGTGCCCCCACGGCAGGCAATTTGATGCTCTATTCCATTTTGGAAATCGACGATCTGGAGCTTAAGAAAAAGCTTGCCCAAACATGCGACCATCAGCCTTTTATAGCAAGGGCGCCTTGGGTTCTCGTTTTTCTTGCCGACTACGCAAGAACAATGGCCTGGTACGCCGAGCAGGGTGTGCCGCAAATGTGCGCAAAGCAGGTAAAGGCGATGGAAAGGCCGCGCGAAGCGGATCTTCTGCTTGCGTGCTGCGACGCCCTTATTGCGGCGCAAACTGCCGCCATCGCCGCTCAGGCGCTCGGTTTGGGCTCCTGCTATATCGGCGACATCATGGAGCAATGGGAGACCCACCGCCAACTCTTGAGCCTCCCGCGCTACACCTTCCCCATAACGATGCTCTGCCTTGGCTACCCCACCGAGCAGCAGCGGACGCGTGCCCAAACCGAGCGCCTGCCCAAAGCGCTCATCGTGCACCAAAACCAATACCGGTTACCGTCCAAGGATGAGCTTGCTTCCATGTATCCGGAAACCGGGCAAGCCCTTTACGAAAGAAAGTTTGGCGCCGCCTTCAGCCTCGAGATGCGAAGAAGTGTTTCCCGCATGCTCGAAGACTGGAAGTGAAACACTGCATGCAGGCGACCGCGCGCATCAATACACCGCGCGCATCAATACCGTCAATACACCGAAAGAATATCCAACACCTTGTCCTTGCCGAGCGTCTTTAGAAAGCCCGCAAGGCGAGGTCCCTGGTCTTTGCCAATAAGCGCCTGGTACGCTGCCTTGAACATGGTCTTGCTGTCTACACCGCTGTCCTGCGCGGCCTTGTAAATGGCTTCAGCCACGAATTTTTCGTCGGCAAAGGAATCGAGATTGGCAACCACCTCGTCACGCAGGCGCCTGATGGCGTTGGTTTCCGCGTCACTGAGCTCTGCCTTTTCTCCCGGCCTTCTGACTGCGAAGCGGAAATCCTCTGGCGCACACTCTTCGATCCAATACCACGCGCAATTTGCACGCTGTCGAATGAGCGCCTCCTGTTCGGCGGTGAGCGGCGGGAACTCCTGCAACACTCTCTCCACATCGCCCTGGTGAATGAGCAGCAGATTGCAAAGGTGCCTAAACGGCACTTGGAAGGGGGCTTCGCTCGGCACCTTCTCTACCTGAGACAGCTCGTAGATTCGTGACTCGCGCTCGCGTGTTTCCTCGTCCTTGGCTTTTTCAGTTCCCCAGTAGATTCGCTCGGTCCTGTCGTAATCTTCGTAGATCTTTATGACATCTAAGTCGAAGCTGATGACAAATTCAGTGTTAGGTCTTGTGCCTGCAAAAAGGTAGCGCACCACTTCAGGCTGATACACGCGCAAAAGGTCCGGCAGGTCGACGACTTTGCCCTTGGAAGACGACATCTTCCCGGGTGAGCCTTTTATGCCAATAAAGTCGTAGCGGAACGTAACAGGCGGATTGCGTCCATAGACATCGCGCACTACATGCTTAGAGGTATCGAACGACCCACCCTCGGTGTGGTGGTCCTTGCCCGCGGGTTCAAAATCGACTTTTTCAAAAGCCCAGCGCATGGGCCAGTCCACGCGCCAGACGAGTTTAGCGCCTTTTAAGGTGCGCAGGTCTCCAACTTCTTCGTGTCCGCAGCTCTCGCAGCGGTAGTGAAGGCCCCCGTCGCCATCCCAGTCCAGAATCTCGGTGGTATCTCTATTGCACGCTGAGCAGAAGACAGAAATCGGCCACCATTCGCCCTGAATCTTGTGATCTTCGTCGCGATATTTATCCAGAATCGTCTTGAGATGTTCGCGGTTTTCGAGCGCTTTGCGCATGCCTTCCGCGTACATTCCGGAACGATAACGTTCGGCCTGATATAAGAATTCAGGATGAATCCCCACCTTGGGCAGGACGGTCTCGACATCCACTTCGTGGTGCCGTGCATAGGACGAGTCCCGACCCCATGGATCCGGAACCATGGTAATGGGGAAGCGCAGGTATTTTTCGAGCATTTCAGGATTTGGCATGTTGGCCGGTACTTTTCTAAATACATCGTAATCGTCCCAGCTGTAGATAAATCGCACCTTTTTGCCTCTGTCGCGAAGCGCGCGCACAACGAGGTCCACCGAAATCATCTCGCGGAAGTTGCCGACGTGTACGGTGCCGGAAGGGGTAATACCGGAAGCGCACGTATAGCTTTCGCGGTCTCCCCACTCGGCTATGATTTTCTCTGCGGTTTGATCCGCCCAATGTAAAGCCTTTTTCTGTTCCATGGGCGAAAGTATAACGTAATCAGTCGTTAAGAGAAAATAGGTCGTCGTCTGGCAAATCAAGATGGCAAATCGAGAACACCATCGCGCATGAAGGTTATTTCCTGTCCAGAGGGCAAGAGGGCAGTGATTGTGGGCCACTTAACAAGACCGTCCAGGTGTATCAGGGCAGGAGCATCATCGTCGTAATTGGCCCCGATGGCGAAGTGGCAGGTCCCGTAGACCTTCTCGTCCTCGAGCATGTTGCCCCCGATGCGTGCCATGTCGTTGAGGCCAATGCCAAGCTCGCCAAGATGTCGGGCATTCGTGGCATAGCGGAGCGCTTCTTCTGGCGCCATCTTGCCTTTACGTGCGAGTTCCGAAGCCATATCCATGCCATGTTTCATTGCCCGTTCGAGTCGTGCCGCTTCCTCGCCGCCTTTTGCTTCCATCACAAAACCGCCTACCACCGTACAATCGATTGGCTCCTTAATAACAATATCACCAGCGATGTCGGCGATGGAGCCGTCGAAAACGATATGGCCTTCGCCTGACTTAAGCGCTGGGGAGACGAACACCTCGCCTGCGGGAAGGTTTCCGCCGCGGCCAGGCCTTCCAAAGTCTCCGTCGTCCATAAAAGTCTGGCGCCCTTCAACGCTCAAGACAATGTCTGTACCGCCCGGCGCCAGGATCATCAAGAAAGAGGCTTCGTCAATCAGCTTCTTGAGGGCCCTGGCCCGTTGGCGCATCAAGGTGTAATCGATATCGACGGTGCGGGCGAACATGTCGGCACTGATGCCTGGCGACCAGAATGAGCGTATCGTTTTCTTGCCGCTCAATAGAAAATCGAAAATATGATCATAGGTTTTCGCGCTGGGGCCGGAAGCTGTCAGGTTGTCGGTTACGTTGTCGGCTATGTTCTCGTCTTGTTTTGCCACAAGCTTATACGGCTTTTCCAGCCCTTTTTTGTCTTTGCCGAGTTTTTCTGTGGAAATGGACGCCACTGCATCCGGCTCTTCGGCAATTGCGTCTATGACATAGTCTTCGGCAAAATCGGCTTGCGTCTTTATAGGCTGCAGCACAAGGGTGGAATTGATCTCATATTCCTGCGCGACTTCGTGCACTACTCGCGCGATTTCTTCCTGCTCGGTCTGGGGATTACTTATAATGAGCAAATGTTCGCCTTTTTTCATTGAAAGGCAAGAAAGAATGGCAGTCTTTGCTGCTGCACGCATCGCTTCACTGTCCTGCAGACTCCGGGCTTCGTTTGCCGGAGCGTTTTGGTCGTCGTTCATTGTGCTAGGCTCCTCTTATAGACGGGAATGCGGGACTGCGGCGCGAGCGATAGCGGATCCGTTTGTCCCCGGGCAAGATAGTGGTATGCAAGCCCCGCTACCATTGCCCCGTTGTCGCCACAGAGCTGCAATGCGGGAAAATGTACGTCGAGGTCGGTTCTCAAAGCTATTTGCCTGCGCAAGTATGAATTAGCAGCGACGCCGCCACCGGCGACGATGCGCGTAATCCCTGTATCTTTTACTGCACGGTATAAACGTGAGAGCAGTAAATCGATGGCCGCTTTCCTAAAGGAAGCGGCGATGTTCTCAGGCGAAGCTTCGGCGTTTCCAACCCGATAATTGTCCAGATG
>JAFIHQ010000009.1 GCA_017849315.1 Treponema sp. | reverse complement strand
TCTCAGCCCGATGCGCTCATACTCACAGAAAAAGTTGCAAAAAAACTCAAAGTCCAAATTGGTGACAAGATTATTGCGTCGCTACAGACAGTTACGGGTCAGAACAACATTGCCGATTTTACCCTTGTTGGAATCAGTACTGACACGGATCTGGCTACCTCAACGATGGCATATGTCAACCTTGGTTATCTCAATCAGGCTATTGGACTCAAACCAACAGAGTACATGTCTCTCGGTCTAATGCTGGACGATATGCGCCAGGCGACACCTGCGGCAGACAAGATTCTTGTTGCCCTAAAGAGCCAAGGTTTGCAGACCTTCCCAAGAGGGGCAACGGACGGCAGTGGTAACCAGACACCTTTCCAAGTGTTGTTGCAGAATCAAAACGAGGAGACATGGAATGGCATCAAATACCGCGTATACACTATCGATGATCTCATGTCTTCCGCAAAGAACATAGTGACGGCATTGGACACGGGCACCTTTATCGTTCTTATCATACTCTTCGCGATTATCATGATAGGTATCAATAACACGTTCCGAATGACAATGTATGAACGGATCAAGGAAATCGGCACTATGCGTGCTATAGGTGTGCAGCGTAACGAAGTCAGGCGGCTCTTCTTGTTCGAAGCGCTTTTCCTGGCTCTTGGTGGAATTGTAGCGGGCTTGGGACTCGGATTTATCGTAATGAATCTGCTGTCGCTCATCAACTTTGGTACAAATTCACCGGCGTTCCTCCTGCTCAAAAATGGGCATTTAAGCTTCTATTTGCCACCACTTCGTGCGCTGCTGAATATTGGCACCATCGTTGTATTGACACTTTTGGCTGCGCTCTTCCCAGCCAATTCCGCTGCAAAATTGGAACCGGCGGTAGCACTGAGATCGACCAAGTAAAGTCGAGATTTACAAAAAGGAGTAAAGTATGGGTTTTTCAATGAATAAGCGGAGATTTATTAAGAAATCTCGCCTAACACGAACAAGTAGGCTGGCTGGTTTGACATTGTTGGTCGCTCTGCTGGCCCTTGTCCCTCTTGCCACGTTTGCGGAAACGCTTCCAATTTCGGAAGCAAACAAGATCCTCAAAGAACTCGACATGACGAGCAATTTTACGGATAAGGACTTTAGTGCGCTCTTTACAATTGTCTCCGAGAAGCCTGGTGAGAAGCAGACAGTTACCCAGGCGCGGGTCTTTAGGCGAGATGCAAAAAAGCAGTTCACTATTTTAATCATGCTTCCCGAAGTCAATAAAGGACAGGGCTATCTTACTGAAGGCGACAACTTGTGGTTCTACGATCCATCGAGCAGAAAGTTCTCTCACTCTTCTATAAAAGAGAATTTGCAGAATACAAAGGCCAAAAACGCCGACTTCAAGTCTTCGTCTTTGTCCGACGATTATTCTATCGCTGCAGTTACCGATGGAAAACTCGGAAATTTCAATGTATGGATTTTCGATCTGAGTGCCAAGAACAACGAAGTGCCTTATGACAAGCTAAAGCTCTATGTTCGAAAAGATAAGCATATGATCTTGAAGCGAGAGGACTATGCTGTGAATGGCAGGCTAATGCGAACGACGCTTATCCCCAAGTATGTCGAATTGGACGGCAAGTTGCTTGCTTCGCAGATTCTTATCATAGACGAAATAAATAAGGGCGAAAAAAGCCAGATAACGATGACGGAGCAGTCCGTCGATAAATTGCCCGATAAGGTCTTTACAAAGGCATTTTTGGAGCAGGTGAACAGATAACGATGAAGTAAGTGAAGGACATCCTTAATTCAAGCATGTGCGCGAAGTCTGTTTTGGTGTCTTCATGGGTGTCGAATTCGGGAGGTTCTTCCTTGCCATTAGAAAGGAGTGGTGCATGAAAAAGCGTGTTTCGTTTTACGGTCTTATTATATTGTTAGCTTTTGGTCTTACAATGAGTCTGCCGCTATGGGCGCAGGACACGGGCTCTGATTCCAACGCCTCTGTGGACGAGCTTTTTAGTGGAGAAGATACCGTAGAAACCCCTACTCCGACGACAACGCAGGCCACTAACCCGGTGAGCGATGCCTTGTCTTTGGGCAAAGTGAGAGTTGGTGGCTCGATTACCGGTACTATCGGACCGACTTTTGCATGGAGCGAGCCGTGGACTGGTGGTTCTTCGTTTTTCTCGCCAGAAAAGTCAAGCCTCGATTTCGGTCTGAAGTCTATGCTTTATGTGGACGCACGACCTGTCGAGGATTTCAGGTTCCATGGATCGGTCAAAACCAACTGGCCTACTACAGTGAGCAGCACTCTATCAACTGACAAAGCAGTTGTAGATTTGGCAAAACAGGTTTCAAAACTTCCTCAGGTTTTTGAACTCTTTGCCGATTTTTCGGTCGGCGACAGCGTGTTCTTCAGGTTTGGCAAGAGCACCGTCAAGTGGGGCGTTGGCTACTTTTGGAGTCCTGCCGATGTTATCAACCTGACACCGATTAACGTTTTTGCCCCAACTACTCAGCGTGAGGGGCCAGTCAATTTCCAAGCGACAATACCAATAAAAGGAACTCAGAACAATATTTATTTACTGACAGTTCTGGACGAAAGCGATCTCGACTTCGATACGACCGCACTTGCGGCACGAGGCGAGTTCCTGGTTGGGAACTATGAGCTGGGTGCAGGGCTCTACTATCGCAACGATACCGCTGAGCGCGCCATGGCTACCGTTACGGGCCCCTTGGGCAACTTCGATGTCTTTGGTGAGGCAATGGTTTCTCGAGGAAGCGCCAAGAGTTTTGTTACTTCCATAGACACTACTGCACCGTACATTCATACCAGAACTGTTGCGGACAACCGCGATAAGATCTACTTCTCCGCTACGGCGGGGCTGCTCTATGCGGACCTAAACAATAATCTGACAATTGCCGGCCAGTACTTTTACAATGGCGAGGGTTACTCCAACGGAGATAGAACATCCCTCATAAACAATGCTCAAGAAGTGATAGATACACTTAATAACATGGGTCAGACCGCGTTGTCTGAAACTATGAAACAAGCGTTAACCGGTGCAATTTTGGGGTCTGGTCGGCACTATATTGGCGCAACAGTTTCAAAAAGCCAGCTCTTCACAGACAAGTTTTCGGCTTCGATCACAGCGATAGCCAACTTGTCGGATCTTTCCGGCATGGTGAGGCCATCAATAGGCTGGGACGTCACAGATTACTTTACGGTTAATCTTTCCAGCATATTCTTCTTTGGTAGCCAGAGTTCCGAGTATGGTTTGGCTAGCAATTACCAATTTGGCGGCTATAATGGTGTTTCTTTGTCCCTCAGCGGAACCTTAACCGGTTCCTTCTAGCCTCAATAAAGAAGTCAAAAAACAGACTTAAGAGGCCCGGTAGCTATCCTGAATCGGGTTCTACCGGGCTTTTTTTACCAGAGTCGGTTGCCAGAAAATAAAAGACATGGTTTAATGCAAAAAAGCAACTCTTCGGCTTTTGCTCCTTTTAATATATCTTACGCAACATGGTGGCATAAGGAAAAGATATGAGAATTCACAAGATTTCGGAACGCGTCTATGCGATTCATGCGGACATCAAGAGTGACGACCTTTTTGAGGGCATCTGGCCTATACCATATGGTGTTTCACTCAATTCATATGTGGTAAAAGGCGAAAAAATCGCCGTCATCGACCTTGTACGTGATTGGGTTGGAGCACCTGCTGAGTTCTCTGCGCAGCTCGCATCGATCGGTCTTGAGGTTAAAGATATCGACTATCTCGTCCTAAACCATCTTGAGCCGGACCATACGGGCTGGCTTGCAGAGTTCAAGACGCTCAATCCACATGTGGAAATCCTCGCCACAGCCAAAGGCATCGATCTTGTAAAGAGTTTTTATAAGATCGAGGATGGCCTTCGGGCTGTCAAAACCGGGGACGTGCTGGATCTTGGCGGCGACGTAAAGCTCTCGTTTATAGAAACACCAAACGTGCACTGGCCAGAGACTATGCTCACATGGGACGAGCGGGATCGGGTCCTGTTTACTTGCGACGCTTTTGGAAGTTTTGGGTCGCTCGGCGACCGAATCTTTGACGATGAATTCAACGACGAGGAACACAAGTTCTTTGAATCCGAAGGCTTGCGCTATTATGCCAATATAGTGGCCAGCTTTGGGGTTTTTGTTACACGTGCCATAGAAAAGGCGGCAAGACTCGATATCGGCGTCATAGCCCCGAGTCATGGAATAGTGTGGCGGCAAGACCCTTGCCATATGGTAAAAAAGTACAGCAAATATGCAGGCTATTTGGAAGGACCACGGGAGAAGGAAATAGCAGTTATCTGGGGATCGATGTACGGCAATACCGAGAAGGGTCTGACTGCGGCCTTACGAGGTATCGAGGACGTGGGTGTCCCGTACACAATCCACAGGGTTCCAAACGAGGATGTATCCTGGGTTTTGGCGGACTCCTACAAGAGCGAAGGTATACTCATCGCAATGCCTACCTATGAGTATCGTGTTTTCCCCCCAATGGCCTATGTGCTAAGTATTCTGGAGCGGAAACATGTCTTCAATCGGAAAGCCCTGCGAATAGGCAGCTACGGTTGGGTAGGAGGCGCAAAAAAGGAGTACGAAAATCTGATTGCACCTTTGCATTGGGAGAGCCTCGAGCAGGTAGAATGGGCGGGTGCGCCATCTGAAGAAACCCTGAGCCTTCTCTACCAGAGAGGAAGAGAGCTAGCAAAGGCTGTAGATCCTGATCGACCTTAAGAACACCCTTGACGCCACAACGGTCACACGGCAAGCACTGTCCTTCAGAGATTGTTCCTGTGCAGATAATCCTTTTCCAAGAGTCTCTTCATACAAGAAGGCCGCATTAAGAGGCCTTCTTGCTTCTTTCGCCTTTTTGAAGTTTGCTGGAAAACCAGATAATTAACCAGAAAAAACCCAAAGTGGCAAAAACACCCACAAGGCCACCTACCGTTATTGCGGCTGCCTGGGACAACGGGGAAGCATTAGAAAGGCTCTCTATCAGATTATCCATAAAAAACCTCGTTTTTCGACATAGTACACAACTCTATCGGTTATATCCCGCCCATATCGTTTCAATGTGCAAGAAGCGGTACAAAAGCCAGGATAAGGCCGCCTGCTATAATCGAACCTAACTGGCCGGATACATTCGCGCTGATTGCCTGCATAAGGATTATGTTCCCGCGCTCCTCTTCTTGGGCCATTTTTTGTACCACACGAGCGGACATTGGGAATGCAGAAATGCCACAGGCACCTATCATTGGGTTGATTTTCTTATCCTTGGGCAGGAACACGTTGACAGACTTGGCGAGAAGCACTCCTCCCACTGTATCAAAAACGAATGCCACAAGCCCCATACACAGAATGAGGATCGTTTGGTAATTCAAGAACTTATCCGCCTGCATGCTTCCGCCGATCGTAATGCCGAGCAACAGGGTAACCAAGTAGGTGAGTTCGTTCTGAGCAGTCTGAGAAAGCCGATCGAGTACGCCAGACTCCCTGATAAGATTCCCGAACATAAGAGAGCCCACGAGGGGTACGGAAATTGGAGCCACAAGGCCAGAGGTCATGGTTACGATGATCGGGAACAGAACCTTTAACCATTTAGGCGCATTGGACTCGTGGTAACTCATGTGAATACGACGTTCTTCCTTTGTCGTAAGCGCCCTGATGACTGGCGGCTGAATAAGTGGCACAAGCGACATATATGAGTACGCCGCCACGGAAATCGGCCCCAGAAAGTTCTTGGCAAACTTGCTCGCCACATAGATTGCAGTGGGCCCGTCCGCAGCGCCGATAATGCCGATACTCGCTGCAGTCTTTAGATCAAAGCCGAGCAGCGTAGCAAACATCATCGTAACAAAGATACCAAGTTGCGCAGCGGCCCCAAAAAAAATCATCGTGGGATTCTTGAAAAGTGGAGCAAAATCGATCATCGCGCCGATACCGACAAAAATGAGCAAAGGGAAAAGCTCGTTTACGATGCCGCCGTCGTAAAGGATTTTGAGGAAACCTGCAACATTCTCGTGTTCCCATACTACCGAAAGCGGGAGATTCACCAAGATGGCACCAAAGCCTATTGGCAGCAAGAGCATTGGTTCGTACTCTTTCTTGATCGCCAGCCAGATCAAAAGACCACCGATACCCCACATAACGACCATCTGCCACGTAATCGAAGTAAAGCCTACGAAGACATCTTGCATCTCGAGCTGCTCCTTGTCCGAAAAGGTCAGTTTAGTTTTATTGCGATTTATCCTAATTTAGCCTGTTTTCCGTGTTCTCCCAGTGATTTTATAGTCCTTCTGCAAAAGAAACAATGCAAGATCTAACGAATTCTGCATAACAGACCTTCAAAATCGTTTTATGTCCATTTTCGGAAGTCCACGATGTTCAGGCACGAACTAGAAAAAGAAGGGCTCTTGGTAGTAAGATGCCACGCGATGAGTAGTAAAGATGTGAAAGTAGCTGTGGGCCTGTCCGGCGGCGTGGATTCGTCGCTCGCTGCGGCGATGTTAGTCGCTCAAGGATACGACGTCATTGGGCTCACCATGAAGATATGGCAAGGCGCCTATAAGGTACAAGAAGGGCTTAAGCACGCCTGTTTTGGCCCGGGCGAAGAAGAGGATATTGCAAGTTGCGAACGCATGGCGCGCATGCTGGGCATCCCATACCATGTAATCGATCTTTCGAACGAATACGAGCACCACGTTGTAGAGTACTTCCGCGAGGAATACAAATCGGGAAGAACGCCAAATCCTTGTATTGTATGTAATAGGGAACTAAAGTTTGGGTTTCTTGCAGACAAGGCGCGTAGTGCCGGTGTAGAGTTTGACTTTTTTGCAACCGGTCACTATGCAAGAATAGAAGAGCGGAACGGCGTCTTTTATGTGAAGCGTGCAAGCGATCTGGCAAAAGACCAATCCTATTTTCTTTATGGGCTGGATTCGCAGCGGCTAAAGACGATCATGTTCCCCTTGGGCAACATGACAAAAGAAGAAGTCCGCACGCTCGCCAAGTCTTACGGCCTGGAGACTGCAGAGAAGCCGGAAAGTCAGGATTTTGTTGCCGGCGGCGATTATGCTCCGCTTTTTGAGCACGACGTACCACAGCCGGGAGATGTTGTCGATCGTGCCGGAAACGTACTCGGGCGTCACCATGGCCTACCCTACTACACAATCGGTCAAAGGCGAGGCCTGGGTATCAGTGTGGGAACAGATCCATTCTATGTCGTGGCGCTCGATTCTCAAAAGAACCAGGTCGTGGTTGGGCCCAATGATGGCCTTTTCTCAGAAGGCCTTGTGAGCAAGAGCTTTAGATTTCAAGATCCAAACACCAAGGTTTCGTCGGTTCGTGGCTTTGCAAAAATACGCCAAAACCATAAGCCAGTGGCGTGTTTGCTTGAACCGGGCGGGCAAGGAGGTGTCGTTGTACACTTCGAAGTTGCACAACGCGCAGTCGCACCAGGGCAGTCAGTCGTTATTTACTCTGAAGACGGCCTTGTGCTCGGCGGCGGCATAATTGACGCTGCGGTGTAAAATGACCGCTGCAGTGTAAAGTGACTGCTGCGCACTTGCCTTGTGGCAGAGAATCTGCGTATTATGGATATGTCAGCGATGAGGGGGTGCACAGGTTTCGACTTGTGCGGTCCGTATCGCGTGCTGCAGGTGGAGATGCCGAGCTCCTGATTTCGGCAAAACTTTATGTGCCAACGATAACGGCACTCTCGCTCTCGCTGCGTAAGTAGCGTAGACGACGGATCTTCCAGAGCACGGCTCCGAGCTTTGGAAAGGTCTGTAACCAACCGGGGCTTTATCCAGTGCGCAGTCCGGGGTGCACTGGAGACACCTTACCGGAATACGGGCAACAATGCGCGCCGTTCCGCGGTTTTTGCCCCGACAAATTAATAGGACGGACAAACCTGTAGACGTGCGCGGTGCGCGCTCAAGGACGCGGGTTCGATTCCCGCCACCTCCAGTTTTGTTGAGCCTCTCTTGGCTTTTCATTTTATTCTCATTTAATTCAGGCTGAGTCAGATCAGGGCGAATTCAGAAGGCCAACACCCACAAGACAGAGTACAATGCCCACAATACTCTTTATCTGGAGTTCGGCTCCCATGCCGAAGACTTCCACAAAAACCAGAAGGATGTTTATGACGGCGCCGGTAACCAAATTCCCGGTGCTCAAGGTCCAGCCATTCCGGTACATGAGAAGAAAACCGATCTCCATCATAATGACGCCAACAGCCAGAGCTGGCTGCCGCCATGAGAGCTTATGGATTTCGGCACTCAAATCGAGGCCTCTGCCTAGAACTAGAAGCAGAATTAAGCAGATTGGCAGAACCATGATGTAAATACCTATCATCGACACAAGCGGATTGAGGTCAGAGGGTACTTTCTTGACAACAATCTGATAGGACGTGGCACCGATTATCGCCACCAATGCGGACACGTAGTACATTATTCCATTTGCGTTGGTACCCATTTGTCTTTCTTCCTCTTCTTCATCTTATGTTCCATAAAATACCTTTTGCGCCTTTCTGTGAGGTGCGGCGTTTACGAGTCAAAGTAGCCGCAATAGATTCTCTGGTCAACGGGTCATGCGATATTCTGGAGTGGAGTTGCAAATCCTGTGCCAAGGTTATGTACGTTCGGGCACAAAATGGGATAGTGTTCTAACATGATTTCTTCTGTCTGTGTTTTCTGCGGTTCCTCGGACAATGTCAATCGAATATACAAGGATGCAGCGGCCATTTTTGGTGCCGAGATAGCCCGGCGAGGTATGACACTCGTGTACGGGGGAGGCGATGTCGGCACGATGGGGAGCCTTGCTTCTGCTGCTATGAACGCTGGAGGCGAAGTCATCGGTATCATTCCAGAATATCTCAACGAGAGAGTGCGCCATTTGCCTTTGACACAGCTGATGGTTGTAAAAGGAATGCGAGAGCGAAAGGCCGTGATGCAAGAAAAAGCTGACGCCTTCGTTGCACTGCCTGGCGGAATTGGTACGATGGATGAATTCTTTGAAATCTGGACGTTGCGGTATATTGGACTTCATCGCAAGCCGGTAGGTTTACTCAACGTAAATGGCTTCTATGACGTGCTGATCGAATTCCTGCATGTCATGAATGCTCAGGGTTTCCTGCAAACGCAGGTACTTTCAGACCTGTGCATAGAGACTTCTTCAGTCGCCATGCTGGATGCGCTTACTGAGGCTCAAAACTAGTGGCCCATTAAGGGCAATGAGCGCCGTCTACCCTATTTCTTGATGTTGACATATCGGGAAGTCTGATTCTCGGCGATGATGCTCAGTTTGACCTTCTTGAGATTCCCAGAAATAGAAACCTTGTAAATATGTGGGTTGAGTTGACGCAAGTACGTGGCGTCAAAGAGACTGATTCTTTGCTTAAAGTACTCCTGGTTTTCTTTGAGCGACGGTGTCACTCCGACCCGCCTGCCATTTTCGAACACCTTATGGAGCAGGGGCTCAACCTTCGTGGGCACAATTTGCAGCTGCCGATAATCGCCCGAAGGGTGATATGCAGTTAGTGGCTCGCCAATTTTTGGCTCCTCGTTCTCAAAAGTCATAAGGTCAAGTCGTGGAACTTCGTCACCGTTATAGATGCGGTACAGGCTCTTGATCCCCGGGTTTGTGGTCTTTTCCGGATTGTCCGAGATCTTCATAACCGGGCGGAATTCCTCGCCTTCTTGAATCGCAGAGAGCTTATAGACACCAGTAAAGGCCGCATCGTTCCCGCCTGTCACAAGGTTGGTGCCGACTCCCCATGTATCGACTGGCGCCTTGGTAGCGACGAGGTGCTCTATGATGCTCTCGTCCAAATCGTTGGAAACGGTGATCGTAGCCGTCTTACAGCCGGCTTCGTCCAGTTTTCTTCTTACTTCCCGTGTAAGATAGTCTATGTCTCCTGAATCGAGGCGTACTCCAAAGTGATGCCCATTTGCTTCCAGTTCCTTGCCGGCGGTAATTGCATTTTCAATTCCGGACTCCAGGGTATTATAGGTGTCAATGAGAAAAACCGTCCCATCAGGATAAGTCGATGCATATGCTCGAAATGCCTCAAGCTCACTTGGATAAGACATTACCCAAGAGTGCGCCATTGTTCCAAGTACAGGAATACCAAAACGCTTACCGGCGCTCGTGTTGGAAGTGCCAAAAGCCCCGCCTATAAAAGCCGCTCTGCTCGCTGACAGTGCACCGTCAACTCCCTGCGCCCGCCTGAGACCAAATTCCATGATGTGTCCCTTGCCGGAAGCCAACCAAACCCTTGCAGCCTTTGTGGCAATGAGATTTTGAAAGTTGATAGTATTAAGGATCACGCCTTCTATGATTTGGGCCTGTAGCATGTCAGCTTCCACTCGAATCAAAGGCTCTTGGGGAAAAATAATCTCGCCTTCCCTGGCTGCGTGGAGTTTGCCCGTAAACTTGAAATTTGCAAGAAAATCGAGAAACCCTTTATCAAAATTCCCCAGGCTCTCCAGGTAAGCAAGGTCATCCTGCTCAAATCTGAAGTTTTCAAGTGCGTCCAGGAGGGTATCCAAGCCTGCGAAGACTGAAAAACCACCTGCAAAGGGGTGTCGCCTGAAGAAGTAGTCGTAGACTACTGTTCTACCCATGTAATTGCGCTTCCAAAAACCTTGAGCCATCGTTAATTCGTAATAGTCCGTAAACAAAGCACTGTGCAAAGGTTCATTATTCATAGAGGTAACTCGCTTTCCAGCACTATAGTACAGCCATAATGCCGCATTTCATCGAGCGCCCGGGCTACGTCGCCGGGCACTGCTTCCACGCCACGCACACCGTCTTGAACAACATAGACACTGAACCCCAACTTAGCAGCGTGAATTGCCGTGGCGCGCACGCAATAGTCGGTTGCTAATCCTGCCACGATAACAGTATCCGCGCCAAGCTCCCGCAAGAACCCGCACAGTCCGGTCGGCGTAACCTGATCATTTTCGTAGAATGCAGAATAGCTGTCGAGTTGTGGACTTCTACCCTTTCGCACGATTAGTTTGGCTTTTTCGGTGTGCAGAAGCGGATGAAAATCGGCTCCATGTGTTCCCGCCACACAGTGATCGGGCCATAAGACGGAAGGTGGATTCGTGCTCAAGTCCAAAGAATATGCTTCCTTACCAAAGGCCGAAGCAAAGGAAATGTGCCCTTTTGGGTGCCAATCCTGCGTCAAAACCGCAAGAGGAAACCGCTCGAGGAGCCTGTTGGCAACAGGTACGACTGCGTCTCCGTCGGGTACAGCAAGTGCTCCACCAGGACAAAAATCGTTCTGAATATCGACCAAGATCAATGCGGGTTTCATTATCGCCTCTAGACTCGATACTAAAGTACTGAATAATACTATAGCCGCAAAGCGGAAATTAGAAAAGTCTAGTCTTCGGAAGGGCGGCTTTTCACTTTAATACCTTAATACCGAGTGAAAGAGTGGGCATGGCTGGCTTTCCAGGTCGAGTCTGCCATCCGCCGGATGGAGACCTGATAACTAATGTGCCGGTCGTGCTTTGAGAAATGGCGATCTGTTGCGAAAGAACAAGTTGGAAAGACCAATAACCTGTCGTTTCTTCGCTTTTGTGATAATTTCCTGCAAAGGAGACCTTACCCTTATTCTTTGAACTACTTGAGTCCTCCTTGATAGGTCCGGCTGAGGTCCGGGGCGACTTTCCGAGGTCCCAGTCAAGCGCAAAAAGGCATCCTACACTTCTTAAGAAGAGGTGGGAGCTTCCGTCAGCGCTTTGAGTCTCTTCTGTATCTGAATCTGCACCCTCTTCCGTTTCCACAGAATTGGGATCCTCAATTTCTTCAGTCTCTTCAGTTTCTTCAGCGGTGGATTCTTCCGATAAAAAACGACCAAAACTACATTTAGGGCTAAGGCGCAGTCGTCCAAAACCAAAAGCCTCGGGCATATTGGACATATTGGTGCGCCCGATCTGGATATTCGCCTGAAGATCGAGCTTCGTCAAAGTAGTCGAATTTGAGTAACTTGCCTGCCAAGGACTAACAGAGCACGTAGCTCCCGCATTTAAGCCTGCACTGACTCTCAGCCCGTTCTGCAAGTTCGCGAGCTCTTCCGCGGAAAAAGCGAGGAGAGCTTTTAGTGAGGTGGGTTGCAAATACTGAAGTGCAAGTCCAAGAGGCGAATATGATGAATTGGCGGCACGCGGGCCAAAGGGCCAACCTTCCGCTGAATCCAATTCCAGACTTGTTTCCAATTCCGAGTTATGCCACCTTGTGTCGAAATTGGCTCTTAAGACAGCGTCCCGTGTTGGACAACTACCGTCGACTAGCTTGTATTCCTTGTTTGCGGCAAAAAGAGCGAAGTTTGATCCCATTTCGATCGTGTTGAAGAGCTGAATTGTTTTGAAATCGACTTGGGCACGTACTGCAGCGCCAATGGAATCAAAATAGCCTTGAGTCAATGAAGCCCAGACACTGACTTTACCGACGTCCCCAGCAGGAAATGCCCAGGCCGCGGAGAGACTACCAAGAGAACTTTCCATTGTCGTTGGCCTCGTTGGAATCCATCCACCACTGTTTTGTTTAAAGGGCAAGTGAGACATGCAAAACGAAAGTGCCAAAGCGGTTCCTTCTGGCACATATACCGCATATTCCACCCCAAGGAGCTCCATTTTGGCTTGGGATACCTGCGCGACATCGTCGAAAAAATCATGTATGGATACATCGAGCATTTTGGCTGCGCCGATAAGGCTAAGATTTCCATACGTGGCGTCCAAGACTATTTCAGATGGATACGATGAACCCAAAAGTGTGCTTGTCCGATTCAGTCCTGAGGGCCTGGTTCCGGGGACTTTGAGGCTTAGATTCGTGTATGGCCGGGGCCGAATGGAAAAACTGTTGCCCAAGTAACCAACTCCAAAGCTAAGGCTCAGTCTTCCATTTGCACTCTTTGCGCTGGCATTCCAGTCCCAGTCTTGTTTTTTCGATATGGCAACGCTCGCGTTGCCATATCCTTTAGCCTTATAATCGTACTTGACTGCTCCTTGAAATCCAGTGCTGCCATACGCAATCATTGTGTCGGCTTCCTGGAGAACAGCCTTCCCTTTTGAGTCTGCCCGGGCAAATCTGGACACGAATAAAAGGCCCCAGAAGAGGACCGTCACTTGCCTTTTCACACATACATAACGCCTCGCTCTAATGAGCTCGATTCAATCTTGACGATGCTTCTATTACATAGTATTTTTCATATGTAACTTTGAGTTGAAAATAAAACAATTTCAATTGGAGGAGCATGTATGGCAGTAGCAATTTACACGACGAATAGTTGCCCTTATTGCCGCATGGCAAAGGACTACTTTAGACAGAAGGGCGTGGCTTTCACCGAGTACAATGTAGAAACCGATCCTCGGCGCGCCAACGAAATGGTAAGAAAGTCAGGGCAAACCGGCGTCCCTGTCATCGACATAAATGGCAAGATCATCGTAGGATTCGACAGGTCCGAAATCGACAAAGCGCTTAGTTAGAGCTTGCCAAATGGCTTTCGGGACCTGACAACTCGAGGAGTATCAATGAACCAGGACCGCGTTAAAGAGATGTTGCTAGGTGTGGAAGACTGCCCGAAGCCTTTTACTCTTGTTTTCTCCGGAAAAACCAATAAGAAAGTTAATGGCCTGTATAAGCCTGCAACTGCCGAGATTGTCATTCACAACAAGAATTTTGAGTCTGACAATCAGCTTATTTACACTGCTTTACATGAGTATGCACATCATCTCGTGTCCTGCAAGAATGGCGGGATACTTCAGGGCAGACCTCACACGCAGGAATTCTGGGCAACCTTCCATCGTCTTGTGGACGAAGCCGAAGAAAAAGGGCTCTACCAAAATGTTTTTGACACCGATCCTGAGTTTGTCGAATTGACGAAGACAATAAAAGAACGCTGTATTAGGCAGAATGGGGAGATAATGTTGGAATTTGGGCGGTTGCTGTCCAAGGCCGCAGAACTGTGCAAGGCGAAACAAGCGCGCTTCGAGGATTATATCGAGCGCGTGCTCGGCGTTCCAAAGGCCACGGCCACTTCAGCAATTATCTCACAAGAGGCAGAGCTCGACCCTAGTCTGGGTTGGGACGGCTTGCGTCTTGTTGCGGGAATCAAAGACGCATCCGAGCGCACCAAGGCGATTGAAGCGCTGCAGTCAGGAGCTAGCCCCTCGTCGGTAAAAGGAATGCTGAGGACGCAAGAGGTTACCGAAGATCCTGCCGACAGGCTTCTGAAGGAGAAGTCTCGAATTGAGGCATCCATCCGAAACCTGACTGCACGGTTGGAAGAAATCGAAGAAAAACTGGCTGAGCTCTGAGCCGGAGGTCAGCCTAATCCGAAAAAGAAAGGCACCAAAAATGGCACGGCAAGCGAAAGCAATGCGCCCGAAACAAAGCTCACTGGCACAATCCAGGGGCCAGTCGACTGCTCGATTAGTGGTAGCGTTACATCCATTGTCGTGGCTCCGCCAACACTCACCGCCAGCGTTGGTATTCGCGTTTTCCCGAGAAAAGGAATGAGAAGGAGCGCAAGGCTCTCGCGAATCAGATTGGCCAAAAACGCTACCGAACCCAAATATGGGTCCCCAAGGTTAGCGATGAGCACACCGGAGAGGCTGTACCAGCCAAAACCTCCTGAGAGAGCAAGAGCTTTGCCTGCAGAAATGGAGAATAGCGGCATAAGAGCAAGGCTAGCAAGAAGCGTGCCTACGGCGGTTGCGATGGGAACGGCAAGAACCATCGGGCTGGAAAAGGCTCCCCGCAGGCTGGCACCAGACTGATAGAATTGCATGCCGATGAAAAAAAGAAGCACGTCGAGGACCCAACCCGTGACTGCGCCCAGATCGAAAGAGACAGATGGCAGATAAGCACCAAGTCCCGCGCCCAAAAACACAAAACATAACAGAGTCAAAGGAGTTTTTGCGTAAACAAAGGCTTTGAAGACTCTGCTCTTGGTACGCTGAAAACAGGATAGCTCAAGGCTTGCGGCTTGCAGCTTCGACTCACCGGATTTCGCTGCCGCACGGTGATTTTGTCTTTGCATCCCGGGTACAACAAAACTTGCAAGGATCGTCGCCAGGCAACTGCCGAGTATCGAAAGCACCGCGGTAGACAACGCCAACTCTCCCATCGTGGCAAATTGACTGTAAAGATCCCTGTTATTGCCGATTCGAAACCCCATACCAAAAAGCAACATCCAAAGCACGATTCTTATGACTAGTTCCAGCTTTGCAGGCATCGGTGCCAGTCTCAACCGGGCGCACACCGCCCCCGCAGCTAAGAACAAAAATAAAATCAGTAGTTCCACAAAACCTTGCATGAGCCTAGCCTACAACAAATTCAAGTTTTTGCACATTATGGTTTCTGGCGCCATTCAGGACCCCGTGCATCTTTTACTACGTTATCATTATGTCTTACTACCAACTCTCCCCCGGCAACGACCGCCTTCCAGGCAATTGACACAAAGCCTTTTCATCCTGAGAATTGTGCCTGAGAATTGTGGCGAGGCGTACGAAAGAATTGTGGCTGGGGGTACGAAGGGGGAAAAGTGAGACACTTTGTAGCGGATATCGTACTGAACAAGGCTATTTCTCCCTCGTGGATGTTGCTTGGTTTTCTTTGGCCTGCCGAGCTTGAGCATCCGCTTCCAGGTCAATTCTTCACATTCCGCCTTCCAGACCAACCTACCGCTCAAGGCGGACTCCTTCGCCGTCCGCTCGCATTCGCGGGTTTTGACGGCCAAAATGCATTTTCGCTCTATCAGATTCGCGGCCCACAAACAAAGGCACTAAGCACCTGTACGGACAAACTAGACGTACTAGGTCCCCTTGGCAATGCATTCCCTTTGCCCTCACAGGGCGAAAGCGCTTACCTTGTTGGAGGAGGAATCGGATGTGGCCCAATTTTGTATCTTTTTTCATATTTGTTAAAGTTATTCGATCAAGGAAACAAGACTGAACTCAAGAGCCACAATGGGAGGACTCCTGTTTGTGTTTTAGGGTTTCGTACTTTCAAGGATATCCCGAACTTTCAAATGCTTGAAAAGATCTTAATGGAACCTGATCAACTCTTTTTGGCAACTGACGATGGCAGCTTTGGATCAAAGGGGAATGCGGTGACGGTGCTCTCCGGTCTTATGAAAAACGAAGCAGAGAATCCCCTCTCTTCCCATCTTTACGCCTGCGGCCCAGTCCCGATGCTAAAAGCTGCCCAAGCGCTTAGCGTCAAGACCGGAACGCCCTTGCACGTCTCTGCAGAACAGTGGATGGCCTGCGGCATTGGAGCCTGCCAGGGATGTGTACTGCCGCTCAAACAAGGCGGTTATGTGCGCGTCTGTGCCGATGGTCCAATCTTTGCAGCAGAAACAATCGACTGGGAGAAAGTCTAATGCAAGCTGATCTTTCTGTAAGAATTGCCAGCCTTACGATGCAGAATCCGGTGGGAGTGGCTTCCGGCACATTCGGTTTTGGCCAGGAATATGCTCAACTCCTGGACCTGGACGCACTTGGTGCGCTTTATACCAAGGCAATCACCTTTGAGAAGCGCGAGGGCAACCCTGCACCTCGCCTTTTTGAAACGCCGAGCGGGCTCTTGAACTCGATTGGTCTTGTCAACCCTGGAGTTGAAGCCTTCGTAGAAGAAAAGCTCCCATTTCTGAAAACATTGCATTGTTCCGTTGTAGCAAACATCGCGGGTTCCACCGAGGACGGGTATTGCCGGGTTATCCAAGCCATAGAAGAATCAGCGGGGTCCTTTGGAAACGGCGTTGACGCCTACGAAATCAACGTATCGTGTCCAAATGTAAGCCACGGCGGCATGAGTTTTGGTACGGATCCATCACAAGTGGAAAGGTTGACACGCAAGATACGTACGCTCACAAAAAGGCCTATTTTTGTAAAATTGAGCCCCAACGTGACAGATATTGCCACTATTGCCATCGCTGCAGAACAAGGCGGAGCCGATGCGCTCACGTGCATCAACACCGTCGTCGGCATGGCGATAGACATAGAAAGCTTAAAGCCCCGCTTTGCGCGCGAAACCGCGGGGCTTTCTGGTCCTGCGATTCGGCCGGTGGGCGTAGCCTGCGTATGGAAGGCCTCACGGGCAGTAAAAATCCCTGTTATCGGCTGTGGCGGGATTAGCAGCGCCGAGGATGCAATCGAGTACCTCCTTGCAGGGGCATCGGCCATTCAGGTAGGTACGGCCATCTTTGTCGATCCGGAAGTACCTTTCAAAATTAAGACCGGCATTGCCCGGTGGATGGAACGGAAAGGCGTCGGTTCTATAAGCGAGATCGCTCGAATCTTAAAGTGAGACCGATGTCAATAATTAAAAGAAATCTCGCCATGAATTAACTCAAATTTAACACACCTCAAACAGAAAGCTCATGTCAATTGCAAATATTAGTATTATGGATTTTTTCTACCCGCCAGATCATATCGCACTGTCTGCCAAAGACTTGGAAGTGACCTATGCGGACGGCGTAAAAGCTGTAAAAGGTTTGAGTATATCTTTTCCAAAAAAAGCAACCACTGCCATCATCGGCCCCTCAGGCTGTGGCAAAAGCACCGCGTTGCGCGCCTTTAACCGCATGAATGAACTCATACCTGGAACCGTCACCAGGGGAGAAGTACGCTTCCACTCCAAGAACATCTATGATCCAGCCGTGGACCCTGTCACCGTCAGAACCAAAATCGGTATGGTATTCCAAAAGCCAAATCCTTTCCCTAAAAGCATCTACGATAATATTGCGTGGGCAGCCCGTATTCACGGCCTAAAAGGCAGCTGCGACGAACTCGTCGAATCCTCGCTTAAAAAAGCCGCTCTTTGGGACGAAGTCAAGGACAAACTCAAGAAAAGTGCACTTTCGCTCTCAGGAGGTCAGCAGCAGCGCCTCTGTATCGCCCGTACCTTGGCGCTCACTCCGGAAGTTATTCTGATGGATGAGCCCACAAGCGCCCTGGATCCGCTCTCGACCGCAAGCATCGAAGAGCTTACGACCGAGCTTAAGAAGGACTATACTATAATCATAGTTACGCACAATCTGCAGCAGGCAGGGCGAATCTCGGATATGACGGCATTCATGCTTCTGGGAGATTTAATTGAGTATGCGCCCACGAAAAAACTCTTTGTAAACCCAGAGGACGAAAGGACCGAGCGCTACATCACCGGCCGTTTTGGCTGAGAGATCTGGTCGAAAGAGAAGTAAGGAGTACCCAATGCAAAACCCGGCTTTTGACGCCGACGTGGCCGCCATCGATGAACTCATGGTGCTTATGGCTGCCAAAGTTGAAGAGGCCGTACTCAAGGCAAGTCACGCGCTCAAGACGCAAGATGTCGATCTCTACAAGACCGTCAAGAACGCGGATGGCGAGATTGACAAGCTGCAACTTCAGATAGAAGACCACGTTATTGAATTGATCGCGACCAAGCAGCCAGTAGCCTCAGATCTGCGTAAGCTGTTGTCGGTTTTTAAGCTGGCTGCCGATTTCGAGCGGGCCGGCGATTATGCGGTTCACCTTGCCAAAGCGACTAAGCTTTTCGTTCACGAGCCACAGTGGCACCAGCTTGAACGCATCGCCACAATGGCCGACTTGGGAGCACAGATGATTCATGGCACGGCTCAGGCATACAGGCAGCGCAGTTCCGCGCTTGCAAGGCAAACCGCCCTACTTGATGACGAGATCGACCACGCCCACAAAGCGCTTGTGCAGGACACACTTGCGTTCTTGATGCAGTATCCGGAGCAGGCCGAGCGCGCGACACGCATCATCACGCTTTCCGGACATTTGGAACGTTTGGGAGATCACATGACCAATGCGTGCGAGGCCATAGTCTTTATGGTGGAAGGCATTCACGCCGATCTGAACGAATAGAAACAATTGTCCGATAGGGCGATAGGGGTATCACGATAGGCATGCGGAGAGAAACCGACTGTGGCAAACGAAAATCAGAATGAAATCCTGATCGTCGAAGACGATGAAGACATAGCCGAGCTTATGGCTTTGGCATTCCAAAAAGAAGGATGGGCGAGCTTTAAGGCGCCTAAGGCGGAAGATGCACTCACTGCCTTGGGACAGCACAGGTTTGCGCTCATTGTTCTGGACCTGATGTTGCCAGGTATGGATGGGCTTTCTTTCCTGCGCGTGGTTCGTTCTATGACGCTTTATCGCAACCTTCCGATAATAATCGCTTCAGCGAAGGACGACGAATCTGACATCGTGGCCGGCTTGGGTTTAGGCGCGGACGACTATATCGTCAAGCCTTTTAGCCCCCGCGTTCTTGTGGCGAGAATAAAGGCAGTACTCAGGCGCAACGCTCGAGATGTAAACCATGATACGGCTCAGGATACGCTGTCGTTTAAGGATCTTGTGCTGGACCGCAAACGTCACGAGGCAAAGCTCTCCGGCCGCGTTTTAGACCTCTCGGCTACCGAATTTGCGATCCTTGAGACATTTTTGCAGGAACCGGGGCGGGTTTTTACACGTGAACAGCTCATCGACAGAACGAAAGGGCACGACTACCCTGTTACGGACAGGGCCATCGACGTCCATATTGTTTCTATAAGACGACAACTTGGAGAGGCTTCCGATATGCTGGAGACGATTCGCGGCATAGGGTATCGTCTCAAGGATGAAACGTGAAATCTGGCAAAACCAGCATTTTTAGAAAAAACCTCATTTGGGTCGCTCTCGCTATTGTCGTTGCAACAATTGTTTTTGTTGCAGTGGCTATCAATATTTCAGATAGGCTTCTTATTGAGTCAAGCTCCCAAGTCCTTTTGAAAACAGCAAATCTGGCAGCGGTCACATTAAAGAATCAGAGTAATGCTTCAGAATCCAGCCTTTCTGGCTTTGTGCAGGAAGTAACGGGCGCCACCACGTATCGTGTTACGATCATAGATTCAAGCGGGAAGGTCTTGGCAGAATCGGAAGCCACTGCCGAGTCGATGTCAAACCATCTTGATCGGCCGGAAGTCAAAGCTGCGCTTGAGGCCAAGCCAGGCGTCGCGGTGCGGAAATCGGCCACGACTGGCAAGAGAACGCTCTACGTTGCCATCCTTGTGCCCGGACTTGAACCCCAAAACGACACATCAGGTCCGCTTGTTCTCAGGCTGGCCATGTCCTTGCCATTTGGCGCAGGCTCTCTTAAGAGATCTCAAGCGCTAGTCGTCTATCTCATAGTTTTCATTGCCTTGCTCTCTGTCCTCGTCAGTTTTATTTTGAACAGACAGCTCGCCACCCCGCTCGCGGAATTAAAAAAGAAGGCCGAACATTACGCCAAGAGTTCCGGAAAAGACAGGCTTCCGGCTCTGGAATTGCCTGAAGAACTCGAACCCCTGGATGCAACGCTTGATGCCATGGTGGAACAGATTCACAAACGGGCCTATGAAAATGAAAACTTGAGCCGTGTATATTCTTCGATACTTGATGCAGCCGGCGAAGGCATCATTGCAGTCGATTCCTCGCTCAGAATAATAGAAACAAATCCTGCTTTCTGCGAATTCTTCGCCGTCGGGCGCGAAGAAATCATCGGGAAAAGTCTTATCGAACTGACCGACGCCGGAGCACTGCCAGAGATTTTTTCTCGGTGCCTTTCAGAAAAGACCGAAGTTTTTAGCCAAATGAGCATTTTCCGCAACGGAGAACGCAGACTAAAAGTGCACGCTTCGCCTTTGTCTCAGGTTTTTCAGGCTGCTGAGAAGCCGGGAGCCGTGGCAGTCTTGAGCGATATCACCGAACTTTCGCGGCTCGAAAAGATCAGAACCGACTTTGTCGCCAACGTCTCACATGAGCTCCGAACGCCAATTCAAGTCATTCAAGGCTACACGGAACTAATGCAAGATGACACCTTAACACCTGATATTACTAAGAAATATCTTGCAATTGTCAAACACAATTCCAAGAGAATGGAACAGATAGTAAACGATCTACTCATGCTGTCGCGAATCGAAAACAACCCTTCGTTGTGGTTAACCGTGGAACCTTGTTCTGCGGCAAGAATAGTGGAATCTGCAATAATTTCAGTCCAGCCAAGGGCCGAAAAGAAAAACATCACCGTGGACACAAAGGCAGAGGCCGACTTTACCTTTGTGGCGAACTCCGGGCTTGTGGAACAGGCTCTTGTAAACCTTTTGGACAATGCCCTTCAATATTCGCCGGCAAACTCACAAATCGAGATTCGCTACGCACAACAAGACGGTTTTGTTAGTTTCAGCGTACAGGATCACGGTCCCGGTATACCGGCTGCGGACCAGGATCACATCTTTGAGCGCTTCTACCGCGTCGACAAGTCCAGAAACCGTACAACGGGTGGCACGGGCCTGGGGTTAGCCATCGTAAAACATATAGCGACCGCACACGAAGGTTCCGTACAGGTAGAAAGCTATGTTCAAGAGGGCTCCGTGTTTACGATTCGCCTTCCTGTTGCGGGGCCACACAATGCACTCGAGCAAAAAGTATCGAAAACGGACAGAAACAATCCTGAGCATGCAGTTGGCCCGAATCTCTGAGCTAGAGCTTGTGAACCTGTATAGTCGCTTCGTCCTCCTTCGAAACTTGAACCATAAGATAAGCGCCTTGTGCCAAGAACTTACAAATCCCCGTGTTTAGTGACGCATATTGCTTTGTGTCGACCTTATTGGTCTTTGCAAAAGGACTTTCCGGCCACCATGTCAAACCTTGCGGCAATTCGATTTCCTTTGTGCTGGTTTGGAAAAGCGTTTCCCTGAATTCTGCAGATACAAGCTTTTCTGCAACTGCGCTGGGGTCAAGCTGCCAGGGATCGCAGGCGCGCTTCTCCCAAACCGCAGACAATTCGTCAAGAGCAAAAGCCCAAGGATCGAAACCCAACTTTTTCAATGCTTCTGCAACCAGGGCAACATAGCCTGAATCTGCTGAAAGAAGGATTAAGTCTTGCGTTTTGCCCGGAGTCATCACATTCTCCGCCGCAACATCGTAAGGGTATAATGCACCAAGCGGACGAAAATACTGAGAGCCTAACACAGGATATGCAAGCACACTCTGCTTGCCCCCTCTCGGGACGCAAATACTGAATTGCTCGTCCGGCTTAACAAAGGCGCTACATTTTTCTCCTTTTTCGTTGCACCAGACGAGGATGTATCCGTCCAAAGGAAGTTCGGACCAGCACTCCGGCAAAATGGGAAACGATATTTGCAGGGAATGCAAGCCGAATGCCTGCGGCAATTTGCACGAAACGCTGCTCAAAAGCAAAAAAAGCACTAAGCCAAATAGGCCGCCGATTCGCTCTAACCCGATAAGCCCTTCATTCATACGAGCGTCTCCTCATCTATGAAACGACGAGAAAACAACTTCTCGATTCAAAATGTATAAAATACAAAATGTAAAAATCTATTATGAAATCTACGGAGAGACGGCCAGAAATCTTAGCTTAACAACCCATAAATTGAGTCTTCATCATATTTTGCTTCCTGCAGCCTATCGCTCCGCAAAAAGTCCTTTTCTCCACTTGGCCAGCATCCCCCGTACGGGCTCCGAAGCCCAATCGGGATAGGTCCAGGGCAGAGCTCGAAAGCTCCCTTTCTCGTAGATAAGCGTCAACTCGGCAAAAATGCCATCGTGCAAAGCGATACGATGGGCTCGATCTTTGGTGGTGGCAAGGACAAAGCGGCCAGGTGCAAGAAGACCCGGGTCAAGGTTAAAGCACCGGTTTCCGTTCTGCGCAAAATCGGCTTCGATGGCGTTAGTGCTCAGTTTTATATCCGCGAGCGTCTCAGGATCGACCAAGTTTTCAAAAAGAAGGTAAAAACGAACAATTCTCTGCCCCATCTCCTTGTTATAGTAATCCGTCCAAAGAAAATCTTGGGAGGCCGTTTCTTCTTTGACCGGCCCAAATTCAGAGACCAAACGCTGCCTTACCGGTGCAAAATCCGAACCGTAACTTGCCAAGACCCCCATGACCAGAAATTCTTTTTCAAATGCTTTGTTTATGCCCACAGTGATTGCCTTCTATCAGATTTTATCGCATACTTCAAGTCGATGAACACACGAATTATAGCCTTTTTTGCGATTCTGGTGGCTCTCTTTGGTATCGACGCCGCTGCTTTTTCTCAAGTCGATGCACCGGATGAACTCGTCACGGTATTCAATAAGACGCCACTCGAGTTTGACCTTCACAAGTCGATCTATTCCAACGAAGCTCAAATCTTCACCGCCCTTTATGAAGGACTTTGCACCTATGACCCGGCGTCCCTCGACCCTGTGCCGGCTGTTGCTTCGTCGTGGACCAAAAGCTCGGATGGCAAAACCTATACGTTCTCCTTGCGCCCAACTGCACGCTGGTCGGACGGAACACGTGTCGTGGCTGCGGACTTCAAGAACTCCTGGCTCAGACTTCTTAAACTGAACGGCGATTATGCCACTTTTTGCGATATAATACTGGGCGCGCATGACTTTAGGCTGGGCATTACGAAGGATGTTGGGACTGTTGGCATTGAAACCCCTGACGACCGCACGCTTATCGTCAAGCTTGTGAGGCCTGCTGCGTACTTTACGCGCCTTCTGTGCCATCACTCTTTTGCACCTATCCATCCTTCCATGTTGAAAGCGGAAGGCTGGCAGGCACGCATACCATTCCCCGTGAACGGTCCGTATCGATTCGTAAGCTACGATGCATCCGGCTTAAAACTTGAGAAAAACCCCTATTATTGGGATGCAGGCGCCGTCGCTATTCCCAAACTCTCCATGCTTTTTTCGGACGATGACGTTCTTGCATCCAAGATGTTCAACAACGACCAGGTACAGTGGCTTGCTGGCCCCGGGGACTTCGACTCGATTCTACTGCAGTCCGCCATTCAGATTAACCCCATTTTTGCGACACATTATTGGTACTTCAACTGTCAGGTTGCACCGTGGGATGATGCCCGTGTACGCGAGGCCCTTGCTTGCCTTGTGCCATGGGATTCGGTCCGGAGCAGCGACTATTATGCGGTAATAGCACAGACCCTCGTTTTGCCACTTCCTGGCTACAGCGAAGCGCGCGGCATTACGGAAACCGATAAGAACAAGGCCTTGCAACTCTTGAAAGATGCAGGATACCCGGAGGGCCAAGGCCTTCCAACAGTGCGCCTTTGCTATGCACAAGGCTCAAAGGACTCCGAACGCGTAGCCACGGAATTCCAAAAGGCATGGGAGAATGCGCTGCCCACTTTGTCGGTCGATCTCGCCCCTGTCGATTCCTCTCAATATTATGAGCTTGTGGACAAAGGCAAGGTCGATTATACGCTCGCCAATTCGACCTGGATAGGCGATTTTGCGGATCCTGAAGCCTTCCTGCAAATGTGGGCATCGGAATCACCATTGAATAACGCAGGATACAAGAGCCAGAGTTTTACTGAGACACTTGAGAAGTCCTATGCAAGAGATGGTAAAGAGCGAATGTCGTTCCTTGCAAAGGCAGAAACCATTTTACTGCAAGAGGCTGCAGTGCTGCCCATCTACCATGGACTGGCTGCTTCGGTCATCGATACCGATCTTGTCAATGGATGGTACCAGAACGCCCTGGATATTCACCCGTACAAGTACCTAAAGTTTGGCACTCCACAGGTACAGCCTAATATTGCAAAAGCCAAGCAGCCTCAAAACTCGAGCTTGTAACCAAGCGCAACAGCATACATTAACCGTAACTGCAAGAAGGGTTATCCACATGAACGAAGATGGCACCAACGAGACTGATCAACTGCTGCGCAATCTGGGATTTCCGCTTTTGCGCGTACACCATTCGTACTCACACCACGACTTCATAACGCCCAAACGGCGAATCCTCGTCATTGGCCCCATGGGTTCCGGAAAGACCGAGTTTACAGCGAGAGTGTGGCGGGACAGCAAAGTGGCGCTGAAGAAAAAAGGGCAGGCTGTTGCTCTCACTTCCAGCAAAGGCATAGACCGAAGACAAGTCTTTGTTGTGCGCGAAGCCTTGGATAAAACGCGCTTTCCCGACTACCCCGACGACGCACTTGCATATCGCGGCGGCTACGAACGCTGCGGCAGCTTTATAGGCTCAGCGCACGACTCGTTCGAACTTGAGGTGTTATTGGCCGAGAATCCTACGGTTGGCACCTGGATAATCGACGAAACGGCATTCTTTGACGAGCGTATCGCTTACCTCATGGCCGACGAGTCGACGCGCCGCGGGCTTTGTTTTATCTGCCCCACGCTCGTTCTGAATTTTAGGAAAGAGATATTCAACCAAACCGCAAGACTGCTTTTGGAGAATGCCACGGACGTTTTCCCGCTCACGGCCTATTGCGAACACGAAGACTGCCTTCAGGACTCGCTCTACACCTACCGATACTATACGGTCGACGGCAAAGAGTGCCCAGCGCTCTACTTTGACCCGCTCATCATCATAGGCGGAGACAGGGTGAAATCCAACGGCAAGGAGCCCAATTACTGCACCCGCTGCGACGTACATCACTACCTACCCGGGAAGGAGTATACCTTTTTTACCCTCAAACCGCTCGGTGAACAGGCAGCAAGGGGCAATATTGCGCCGCTCATGGCAGAGCTCAACGCGCTCAATGGCAACGTTGAGCAGTCAAGGCTGTATCAGTCGCTGGTTAGCCACTATATCAACTGCGAAGAGCCCTCACCTATTCAGATGAACTCGCTCCTCGTGCCTTGCATCGCGGAGCGCGCACTCGTGTACCTCTATGCGGAACAAAACCTCCTTTCTACGGAGCAGGTGCGGTATATCGTTAAAGACTTGGCGCTGGACAGAGAATATCTTTCGCTGCGGCTTTCGGACAACAGGCGTCCACTCGATCTCTCGGACTAGTGAATGACACTGGCTATCCGTGAATAACACAGGAAGTTAGTGAACACCGCTAAGCAGGGTTTGAATATCGGTTAAAAAAGAAAGGGCGTGCTTCTCGTCGGGGAAGACAGCGCGGAAGCTGCCGGCCTGTCCGCCGCCCGAGCCGCCATACTGTGACATCTTGGCCTTTAGCGCCGAGGCCAGGTTCGGCGCGCCTGCAAGCTTTGGAGCCATAAAAAGCACCGTGTGTTCCGGCTCCACTAACGCCACTGTCACTGCGCCGCGGTTGGCGCCCGCTTTGACGCTCTCCAAGGCGGCGGCTGCGCTTCTGTTTGCATACTTGAACACGATGAGCCTGGCGCCCTCGCTAAACATGCTCGATGCGGGGAGCACAAAACATTCCCCCTGCCCCATAACCGAGCCGTCCGGTCCTGCAACCGAGCCGTCCATAGCCGCATCCACCTCGAACTTCGCTCTTTCTTTAACGAGGCCATTGCGCTCGAGTTCCAGTGTCTGCACGTTCGCATTCAAGGCGCTGACACGTTCGACAAGCGCTTCCACAGACCCCCCAAGAAGCGCAGCAGCATCCTTTGCAAGGTCAAAGTACCTACTCAGCAAGGCAACGGCCCTGTCACCAGCCACAAAATAGATACGCGTCCCGCCTTTGTATTTTTCACACGACAGAATCTTGAAAGCCCGCAACTTGGCCGTTGAACGGGCATGTGTGCCACAGCAGGCCACCCAGTCGTACCCGTCTATCTCGACAATTCTTATTATCTCCTGCCCTTGCGGCAAGTCGCGCCTCACCTTAAACCTCACCAAGTCTTCCGGCGGACAAACGTGCGTGATGATGGACCTTGCGTCACCGATCCATGCATTCACGCAAGTCTCAACCTTTTGGATTTCGGCCTTCTCAAGCAACTGCCCTGTCACGTCGATCGTCGTGTACTCGGTTCCAAGGTGAAAGCTTATCGTGTGGATGCCACACTCGTGTTCCAGGACTGCGGAGAGCAAATGTTGCCCCGAATGCTGCTGCGTATGGTCGCGCCTGCGTGCTACGTCGAGCACGAGCTCGACTTCGTCCCCAACCTTGAGCCTCGAGCTTCCATCGACATCTGAACTGCCCGAAACCGCTCGAACGACATGGACGACGTTCCCTTGCGCGTCCTCTTTGACTTCGACAAGCTTAAACCCTGCAAGACTTCCAAGGTCGCAGGGCTGCCCGCCCCCGCCCGGGAAAAAGATTGTCCTGTCAAGTACCACTTCATCAAAACCCGCGGCAACGTCGGCAAAATCTGCAACGTCGGTGACGCCGGCGACACTGTCGACTTTTCTAATGTCGAGGACCCGCGCCTTGGTTCTGGAAACCTCAGGATGCGTGTAATAGAGCCGTTCCGTATTCATTCTGCGCTACCCCCGCTTCCCGATCCTTGGATCGCCGGCGTTTCGAGCTCCCGACCGGCTTCGTAGGGCACGTCTTCTTCCACAAAAGGCTCATCGTCCGGAACAAAAGCCACCGTCGCCTCTCCGGACTTTTGTCGCTCCAAACGTATCGCTATGGCCTTGGTAACCCCCGACTCCTCCATGGTAACGCCCAAGAGCACGTCGGCAGCGGCCATTGTCTTCTTATTATGCGATATCACAATGAATTGACTCGTTCTCGAGAATTCACGCAACAAATTGACAAACCGCAACACATTCGCTTCGTCCAAGGCTGCATCGATCTCATCCAGAAAACAGAAGGGCGAGGGTTTTACCATATACGTTGCAAACAGAAGCGCGATTGCAGTGAGCGTCTTCTCCCCACCAGAAAGTAGAGAAATCGCCTCGAGCTTTTTCCCTGGCGGCTGGGCAAGAATCTCGATTCCCGACTCCAAGATGTGATCAGGATCCGACAGCATGAGCTCGGCCCGTCCACCCCCGAAGAGTCTGCGGAACATGTTATGGAAGTTCTTTTTTATTTTGTTATAAGTACTTAAGAATAGTTCAGCGCTTTCCGTCCTTATCTCGTCGGTGATCTTGCGTAGGTCGTCGCGCGCCTTGGTGAGGTCTTCCATCTGGCTCGACAAAAAATCGTAACGCTCCTTCACTTCCTTATATTCTTCCGGCGCCATCAGATTGACCGAGCCAAGGTCGCGCAACTTGTTTTTGTACTGCGCCAAAAGCTCGCGCCTCTCTGTCAACGACTCGCGGATTTCCTGCATACGGGACTCGAATTCGCTCAAGTCTCTGGAATACTGCTCTGCAAAGCTCTCACGCAGGTTTTTGATTTCGGTTTCGGTTTGAGCCATGCCCAGATGGATCGACTCGAGTTCAGCCTGAAGCTTTTCAAGCCGCGCAGCAAGCTCGCCCGAATCCTTCTTGCGCTGCACGAGGTCGGAGTTGCGCAGTTCGATCGTCGCTTCCAGCTGCGTCATCTGGGCGGAGAGCTTTTGCCCTTCCGCTTCAATTTCGGCAATCTCGGAAACAAGGTCCTCATACTCCTCTTTAATCTCGGTAAGCCGCCTGCCTTCGGCAAAGGCCTCCGCCTCCTGTTCTTTAAGAAAATTCTCCTGGCCCGCAATCTCACGCCTGAAAACGGCAAGCGACTCCTGAGCTGCTTCAATCTGAGCAAGGACCTGTGCCTTGCCTAAGCGCGCATCCTCAAGGGTCTTGCGATAACCGTCTATCTTCTGCCGCAAACCAAGATTCTCGGCTTCGAGTTCGCTTATTCGTGCCTTGTTCTGCTCCACGGCCTCGATACCGAAAGCAATCGCAACATCTATTGCCCGCTTTCTTGTCATAATTCCTTCTGGAGAAAGGAAATCATCTAAGAACTCCGGCGACATCCTGCAGTAACGGTCAAACTCCCCAGTGAGCACATCAAGCGACGAAGCAATTTCAACAAGATCGCCCAAGGCACCAAGAAGTTTGGCCAAGAGATCCTCGGCGTGCGCGCCTGCAAAGCCTCTTGCCCTCTCTACATCGGCTGCAAGAATTGTCTTGCTTTTTACCTTGGCCTTAAGGGATGCAAGCAAAGCGTTGATGTCGTTCTCAAGCGCCTTCCTTTGGGTAGAAGAATAACCGGTTTCCCGCAGGCGGGCATCGAGCTCGCGCACGATGGTTTCCGTTATACCATCGAGTTTTACGCGCTCATCCGCGATCTCAGATTCGAGCGCCCTTATTGCGGCCTGACATTTTGCAATCTCATCATCGTTGTTTTTGAGCGCTAGGCCAGCCGCCTTAATGCCCGATTCGAACTCCTCGATATGGCGCTCCATTTCTTTAAGATGAGCCCTGTCCCCGGCGAGTGCGGCGTCCTTTTCCTCTTCTTCCTCTCTGAGCTCCGCGATTTTGTCGCGCACTGCCTTGGAGCGCAGCTCAAGTTGGTCGATTTTGGACTGAATTTCCCGGATGCGGTCAGCAAGAAGGCCTTTGTGCTTTTCTTTGGCGTTCTTGTCTATAGCGAGGCCGTAGAGTTTCTTCTGAAGCTCGACAAGTTGGCTCTCCATTTCGTTTACCGTGTCCAGGCTCTCCGACATCGATTGGCTCAAGGCGTCGAACGAAGCCTTGGTTTCGTCGCGATCCTTCTTCTTGGCCGCAAAATCGGCTTCTTTTCTCTCCTTGTCGCGCAGGAATTGCCTAAGTCGTAAAAGATAAACATCGCACTCGACCTCAAAAATCGAGTCCTTGAGTCTTCTATAGGCCGCAGTTTTATCCGCCTGGATTTTGAGGCTATCGTGAGAGCGTTTGACTTCTCCCAAAACGCCCTCGATCTGGCGCATGTTTTCTTCGGTTCGTTCTAGCTTGCTCTGCGCCTCTTTGACCCGCGCCTTGTGTTTGGTGATTCCGGCCGCTTCCTCAAAAAGATACCGCCGATCTTCGGGTTTGGAAGAGAGAATTTGATCGATCTTGCCCTGCTCCATGACGGAGTAAGCGGATTTCCCGATCCCAGTATCCCAAAAGAGCTCCCGCACCTCTTTGAGTTTTGCTGATTTCCCGTTGATGTAGTACTCGTTCTCGCCGGAGCGGTAGAGTCGGCGCTTTATTTCGATTTCCGGCACATCCAGGGGCAGGGTGCCTTCTTCATTGGATATGGTGATGGCCACTTCGGCTACGGAGAGGGGTTTACGGGTTTCGGTACCATTGAAGATGATGTCTTCCATCGAGTCAGCCCGGAGGCTCTTGGCAGACTGTTCGCCCACGACCCATTTGATGGCGTCCACAACATTGGACTTGCCACAGCCATTGGGCCCCAACAGGGCAGAGATACCTTCGCCGAACTCAATTCGAGTCCGGTCTGCAAACGATTTGAAGCCGAAGATTTCGAGACTTTTCAGGAACACGCGCGTCGGTCCTTATAGCTATCAGATTCTTGAAGCGTAACATGTAAAGACCCAAAATCGCAAGACGAGACAAGCCTTGCACCTGGGCCTTTGCTTATGCCCTTCTGTCCACGTTGTGTGGCTTGCGAACTATGACTTGTGACCGGCCTTAAGTGGCGCGGTCTTGAGTGACCCTGTCTTGAGTGGCCAAGTGTTGGGCGGCCTTGAGTTAGTCGTCCTGCTTTACAAGGAGGTCGTAGGCTTCCTGTGTGGTGGTACAGGCCAAAAGCGAGTCTCTAAGTTCCGCAACCTTAAGCCGCGCCGAGAAGAACGAAAGTGTCTGCAAGTAATACGCGTGCTGGTTATATGCTGCGGCGATCATGAAAAGGAGGCGCACAGGGATGTCGTCCAGCGACTGGAAATCTGTGATATCGCACTTGGAGATGCCCACCGAGACGACAAGGTCTGTTATGGAAGAAAGCCGGACGTGCGGGATGGCGATTCCCCTACCTATGGCGGTGCTCATGAGTTCTTCTCGTCTCAAGATTTCCGAGGTGAGCTCCTGCTTATTCTTGATCTGGGGTGCCGTGGCAAGGTTTTCAGACAGCTTTATGAGGGCGTCGCGTTTTTTAGGTTCGTTGAGGAAGATAATCCTGCTCGGCGAGATTATATTCTGTATCTGGATTGAACCGATGAGG
>JAFIHQ010000094.1 GCA_017849315.1 Treponema sp. | reverse complement strand
TGATGACGGTTTCGGCTTCGGTCCTGCGCAGAAAAAGTGACTCCATGATGAGCCCAGACGCAAGGCCTTCGGCTTCCGCCCAGGGAATATTGTAACGCTCGATGGCTTCTTCAGGGCTCAGGCCGCTCACAGCTTCGGCAAACTGAATATACTCGTCCCGACCGAGCTTTAAGTAAGCACCGGTCTTACCTTTGCTGAGTGTAGATGCGGCAAGACGCGCGTCCGAACCGATGACGATAAAGGTTTTGATGGACGCAAGTGGAAGCTCTTCTTCCATTTGGTCGCAGGTAGTCTTGATGTTGCTCTCAAGGTAGTCGCGCAGGTAATTCCGTGAGTTACCTGCCTCGCGGATTTGCTCGTCCAGGCGCAGCGTCCCGATGTGGAGGCTGTGCGACGAGGCCATTTTCCCGTGCTTAAGGAGCATGATTTCGGTGGTTCCTCCGCCGACCTCCAGGATCATGGTGTTGGACTTCGAAAGTAGGGGGCGCTCTTCTTGCAGCGCCTGCTGTACGGCAAGGTACATAAGGTGGTTTTCTTCGATATCTTCGATGACGCGGATACGAAAGCCCGTTTGAAGCGCGACGCGGTCCACGAAGGTGTCGCGGTTGCTGGCCTCGCGCAGGGCGCTTGTGCCGATGACTTTGGCGTCCTCGGGGCGGATGGCATAGCTGGATAGGAGTTCCTTAAAGGTCTTGAGCACAGCGATTGTCTCGCGGAGCGCGTCGCGCCCGATACTGCCCTGGGTAAAGACGTCGCGGCCAATTTGGCTGGGTTTGCTTGCCCTGTCGAGGACGT
This sequence comes from Treponema sp., assembly GCA_017849315.1. Lineage (GTDB taxonomy): Bacteria > Spirochaetota > Spirochaetia > Treponematales > Rectinemataceae > JAFIHQ01. The sequence continues at coordinate 5,090 of JAFIHQ010000094.1, read as the reverse complement.
GGATGGCCCCGTTTGGGTCGAGCGACGCGATGAGGAGTCTTATGCCTGTCGAGCCGACTTCGATTGCGGCGATAGGTTGAGATGTAGTATCGGCATGGCTTGCCGGGTTCTGCCGTGACGCGGGCTCTGGTCGTGTTATGTTTTCGGAGTGCCCAGTTTTTCGGGTGGCTGCTACTTCGGGGATTACTGCGTTCTGGCGCCCTTCCGCGCTCTTCATTATGACAACTCCTCAAAAGATAATCTTGAAATAATAACACAGTTAACGGATTCGTGCACAGAAAAGTGTTATTGACAAAGCGGCAACGTGCAGTCTTGTGCCTAAGATGAAATGCCTTATCAAAACACACGGCGCAGTGTAGAATCGTAAGAGCAAGTCTTAGCGGTGGGGCCGCAAATGGAGCCAGATTAGGGCTTGAAGGCAAAAGCGCTGCTGCCCGGCGTAGGTGGAGCGCCAACCCGGGACCCTGGAGATTCTAGCCTAGAATATGACGAGAGAAGATGGCGTAATGAGTAACTATCGTTATGAAAATAAAATATACCGACTCACGATAATAAGGCTCGCCTGTACTCTGCTTTTGGCGGCGGTCCTGCTGGTTGGCACGTCCTGTTCGTCGCAGATGGGCTGGGGGGTGGTGCTGTGGAGCATCAAAGGGACGGACGCCAAGGCAGGGAGTATCGTACCAGTGTATTTAAAGTCAAATATAACAAAGACTTATGTTATTGGTCTGAACGACGATAGAAGCGTCAAGATGGAAGTGCCACTTTGGCAGATCGAAGTGTTTCGCACGAAAAAGGCGGCAGAAAAACGCGTGGGTGAAATGGGGGAATGGAAAAGCATTTACCTTATAGCTCAGCGGGACGGCCTGCCGGTTCGCCAAAAGCCGGCGAACGGGGAGCGGCGGGTGTACCGGCTGCGGCAGTACGAGATGGTGAAGGTGCTGGCAAAGGTGCAGGGCGAAGCGGTGTACACGGGCAATGTGGCGCTCCCTGGAGAATGGTATCAGGTGCTCACGATGGACGGAACCAAGGGCTACGTTTTTAGCAACACCATGAAGCTCTTCGATGAAAGTACCGGCGAAGAGCCGAGCATGCCGGCGGACACTTCGGGGCAAGACACTGTTTCCACGATTCTGACGACGACATGGCGCCCGACCTGGTACACGACTATGCTCAATTCTAACGCAATCGATCTTGATTATTTCTCTATGCAATATGGACTTTTTGGTGATCTTGCCAAGAATCAGATACGAGTTGAACTCCCTGGCTTCTCTCAGGCTTTTAACTACACTTCCGTAACACAGGTTCAGGATTGGTTCGTTTTTAGCCCTACGCCGTTGCGCATCAGACAGGATGGTCCCGACGCGATAATCGCAAATTGGGATCCAATGGATATTCCGGCAAAGGGCGAGGCTGTCGAGTGGCATCAAGGTGCAGGGTCAGCCAGGTTTGTCGCGATGGACCAAGACCTGCTTCCGATTATTCAGGCCGAGCAGATTAGGCGCGAGAATGCGCTCCGCTCGTTTTTCTCTTCGGCGAGGGTTGCCGCCGGGCAAGGCGAGGCCTCCAAGAATAGTGCGATACAACTCACTTCGGATGTGGGCGGCGAGCTCTCGCTGTGGCCAAGTGGTCTATATTCGTGGCAAATTGCAGAAATCACTCAGGCAGGCTTTGCACCGGGCAATGCAGACCCGGATCAGGCTCAAAAAGGCAAAGTGGTTTTTGGCCTCGGGCTTTCCGACGATCTTTCTGCAACGTGGCAAGGGGCATTTTCTCTCTATCCTGACTCATCTGAAGGACGTAGTGACTATGTGTATGCCATTAAGATGGGGCACTTGCTTGTGGCAAAATCGGGCACTCAGCCTGGTTCGGGTGCCATCGACACTATCGATTCGCGATTTGGCACGGTAGACTTCGCTTTGTCGCTCGGAAAGTGAGGGAAAGTAAGCAAAGTAAGAAATGGAGAAAGATAACGCACAAAAATAGGATGTACGATAGATGCCTTTTGTTCAATTGAGCAATATTAGCCTTGCATTTGGTGCCCGCGATCTCATAAAATCCGCAACGCTCACCCTTTCCGACGGTTCCCGTGCCGCGCTCGCCGGTGCCAATGGCGCCGGTAAGTCTACCTTAATGAAAATAGCAGTAGGGCTCATGCAGCCGGACTCAGGAGAGGTGACTGTTACAAAGGGCGCCCGCGTGAGCTACCTTCCGCAGACCCTTGTTCTTTCTGGCGAACAGACGGTATGGGAAGAGGCCGAAACCTCGTTCTCTCATATCGAGAGCTTACTCAAAAAGCAGGAGGCCCTTGGTCACCAGCTCGAAGATGCCAATCTCGAGCCCAAGGCCATGCAGCGGCTCCTGGAAGAGTTTGACGCTATTACCACGCACGTAGAGGAGAGCGGCTACTATCGACGCAAGGAGAGAATCTCCGAAGTCCTTACGGGGCTAGGATTTGCCTCCAAGGACTTTGAAAAACCGGTAAACGAACTTTCAGGCGGTTGGCAGATGCGCCTCGCCCTTGCCAAAATCCTCTTGGAAGATCCCGACATCATGTTGCTGGACGAGCCCACGAACTATCTCGATCTGGAAGCGCGCACGTGGCTCGAAGGCTTTTTGCAGGTTTATCGGGGTGGTGTCTTACTTGTCTCGCACGATCGGTATTTCCTCGATGTGACTATAAACGAGGTCTATGAGCTCTTTAACGGCAAACTGACACGGTATCCCGGTACGTATTCCCAATATGAGACAAGGCGCGCTCAGGAACTTGAACAGCTGTTCGATGCATGGGAGCGGCAGCAGGAAGAAATTCAGCATATAGAGGATTTTGTCCGGCGATTCCGCTATAAGGAATCGAAAGCCTCACAGGTGCAAAGCCGCATAAAGATGCTCGAAAAAATTGTCCCTATCGAGATTCCGGAAGGCATGAAGCATATTCACTTTAGTTTTCCGCCCGCGCCGCACTCTGGCAAGATTACGGTGCGAATCGAGAAGGTGAGCAAAGCGTATGGCGAGCTGCACGTTCTCGAGGATCTTTCTCTCGAAATCGAGCGCGGTTGCAAAATGGCCTTTGTCGGGCCCAATGGAGCGGGTAAGTCCACGCTAATGCGGCTCATTGCAGGGATCGACTCAAACTACGAGGGGAAGATAACGCTTGGTTCTGGGGTACAGATTGGCTATTTTGCGCAAGATTCTGCGGAGCATATGAATTCCGATAATACGGTAGAGGAAGAGGCAGCTTCAGTGTGCCCGCAGCAACTTAAGTCCAAACTGCGCAACCTGCTCGGTGCCTTCCTTTTTCGGGGCGATGACGTAGAAAAGCCTGTATCTGTGCTTTCAGGCGGCGAGCGTTCGCGGCTTGCGCTTCTCAAACTGTTGCTTAACCCCGCCAATCTGCTCATTTTGGATGAACCGACGAATCACCTCGACCTGACTTCGAAGGACGTCCTCCTGGAAGCGCTCAAGGCTTTTGAAGGAACTGTGCTCTTTGTTTCGCACGACCGTGGATTTATAGAAGACTTGGCAGATAGGATTCTGGAACTGGAAATTGGGACCACGCCGAGGCTTTACTTGGGTAATTACTCATACTATAGAGAAAAAAAAGAGGCTCTTGCAGCTGGCCTTGTCCCCGGTGCGTCTGAAGTTGTTGCCGGTGCGGATACAGGCGTGCAGCCAAAACTCGCTTTGACTGAAAAAACCGTGTTACCAAATGGGGCAAATCCCTCCGAAGATGGTTCCACTACGGGTTCGGGCACGGGCACGGGTTCGGGTTCCTGGGAAGACGAAAAAGCCAAAAAAGCACAGATCCGCAGACTCAAGAAGCGGGAAGCCGACATAACGGAGCGGCTTGCGGCGCTTTCTGCGGAAAAACATCGTCTTGAAGACGCGATGGCGCTCCCTGCCAATTATACCGACGGTGCCAAAGCAAGAAAGCTGCTCAAAGATATAGAAGCAATCGAAGAGGAGATGGCACAGCTCAACAACGAATGGCTCGAGGTGGCCGAGGCCCTGAGCAACGCTGAGGTGCTTTAGCGAAGTGGTTTATAGCGAAGTGCTTTAGGATTTTGGAAGCTTTGCAAGTACCTTTTCGGCAAGAATCTTCCACGTCTGAGGCAGTGTGTCAGCGTCTTCTGCCTGATAGCGTTGCAGAACCTGCTGCATACCGGCACGAGCCTTGGCGTAGTGTCCCTGTTTATATTCAATAAAAGCAAGTTCGTACATCGCTTCCAGAGTGAGACTTGGGTCGTTAGGGAAGCGTTCCAGCAAGGCACTGTAATAGGCCTTGGCTCCTTCCCAATCGTTCACGTCGGTTCGTTCCTGGGCTTTTTGTATAATCTGTGAAGAGCCAAGATCTGGCGGAATGGTCGGGGGAGTAGAAGAACAGGCCAGGACAAGGGCCGAGCAGAGAGCAAGAGCGATAATTGCAACCCAGAGGTGCCCTGCCGTGGAGCTGAAAGGCGATCGGAGAGCCCCGCCCTGGGGATTGTAGCCTTCTGCATGGTGTGTTTGCTGTGAGCTCGTCGAACATTTTTCTGCATATTTATTTAAAACTCTTCTCATGGTCTCCCCTTTGTTCACTCAATTATGCTATACTTCGGCAAATTCGGTCAATCACGAACGCAAAAAGGTGCGATATGTTAGCAGTATTCATCAATGCTGGCGCTATTCTCCTGGGCTCGCTCATCGGTTTTTTCCTCAAGAAGGGAATACCCGAAAAGTACCAAAAGGCCGTTTTTGCTTCGGCAGGCATAGTTTCGCTTATTATAGGCATACAGATGGCCATAAAAACGGGCCATGTCCTGGCTCTGGCCATATCACTCATTATCGGCGGCCTTGTCGGCACCTGGCTCGATATCGAGGGCGGCGTTTTGCGCCTTGGCGAATGGCTTAAGAAGCACTTTATTAAGGGTGGCGACGATTCCAGCTTTGCGGAAGGCTTTTTGAGCGCATCGGTATTGTTCTGTTCTGGCGCTATGGCCATTGTGGGCTCCTTTAAAGCCGGTACGATTGGCGATTACTCCATCATACTAACAAAAAGCGTGCTGGATGGTTTCATGTCGGTGATTTTTGCAGGTGCTATGGGCATTGGGGTG
>JAFIHQ010000093.1 GCA_017849315.1 Treponema sp. | reverse complement strand
GGGTGGTTCTCCCAAAGCCAACTCACGGACATGATAGCAGTCTCCGAATCGACGCCTGGGCCGTTGGGCGTCAACATGGCTACCTACACTGGCTATACCGTTGCAGGCCTGCCGGGCGCGCTTATCGCAACCCTGGGCCTTATCGCGCCCTCGATAATCACTATTCTGATCGTAGCAGCATTTCTCAAGAACTTCCAGGACAACCACTACGTGCAAGCCGTTTTTAAGCGCCTAAGACCTGCTTCTACCGGCCTCATTACCGCAGCAGGGCTTTCCGTGACCATAATGACCTTCCTACCATCAAACATATCTTTGCCAGCCATGCGCGCTGGAATTCTTGCAGTCTTCTCGGCCATAAAATGGAAATTGGTACTCCTAGCCCTCGCTGTTTTGCTGGTAACGCGAGGTATCAAAAAGACAAAAAAAGTGCATCCCATTGTCTGGATATTTGCATCGGCAGCAGTTGGCATCGTCTTCAGGTTTGCTGAAGCATAACGAGTTGAAGTAGGACCCCCGTCAGGTTAAGATTGTCTCATGTGGAATTACTTCAAACCTGAAGAAAGCAAGTGGTACGCATGGAGCCTGGATGGCGCTCAGCTGTGGATGCACAAAAGCGGCGAGGAATGGCGATTCAAATTGGAGAGTATTCCCTTCAAGCGCATTATAAACAATGCCCACGGGCCTGATAGCGCGGATCCGCCTGGCCCTGACTCCGTATCCATCGCAGTAGCAGCCGGCAGAAAGGTCGGGTTGCGCCCTCATCCAAGTTCCATACCGTATATTGTCTCGGCCAGAAACGATGTCAGCATCCTTCCTGGCGCGGAAGCCTGGTTCACTATCGCCTTGCCGCCAGTCCTGCGCTTTGAGCTGGAATCTGGCACCATTCTCTTTGAGGCGAGCCCTTTTGTCACGCCTACTACCTGGTTCGGCGACAAGATGAGCGGCTCCTTGTGCCTTTCCCTTCCCATTGAGCTCGAACCCGAAACATCAGAGACCAGGCTGGACATCGCAAAATCGGACGTAACCTCACAAAAGTCGCAGGCGCGGGCAGCCCAGTATTTGTCCTGCCACAGCCTCATCCATTGCAGAATCGTCGTGCGGAACAAATCCAAGGATGTGCTCGATGTAAAGCGTCTTGCCATTTTTACTAATCTGATGAATATCTACCGGATAGACGAAACGCTGATATCGGACACAGTGGTAATTACAGCAGGAACGGACGGATCGCTCAAGACGAACATGCACAGCGCCGGTTATGAGAATCTGGAAAAGCTCCATGTGGCGTCCAAGAGCAGCATTAACGAAGTTCTGATCATGCGCGGTGTGAGCTTCTTGCGCAATATTGCCGGTATTTAATCAAGCCCGGTCGAGCCAGGTCCAGTTTCCGCGTGCGGGCGGCTGGCCAACCCAATTTGACCCAGTCGAGAGAATTTAAGGGGCATTTAATTCAAGGGGCATTTATGGACACTAGTATGACGACAAATACGACTTTCTTGCCAAGTTTTCTGGTACGATTTTTGCAGACCGTCCAGACTCCGGAATTCTGGAAGAAAGTTTTGGAACTCGCCTCCGCTGCGGCGCTGATTCTGCTCTTCTTTTTGCTTCTCGAGATAATCCTCCACAGAGTACTGCGAAGGACCATGACCAAGCAGAAGGATCAGCTCATTAGGAAGACACTTCGATACACGGCATGGATTATCGCCATCGTCACGGTGCTGCAGGGGGCGGGCGTCAATCTTACCGCGCTTCTTGGTGCGGCTGGCATTGCCGGCATTGCAGTCGGTTTTGCTGCCCAGACCTCGATTTCCAATTTGATAAGCGGGGTTTTTCTGATTTCCGAGAAGCCTTTCCAGGTTGGGGATGTCATTCAGGTTGGCGACGTCACCGGTACAGTGCTGTCCATCGACCTACTGTCAGTCAAAATTCAGACCTTTGACAACCGTTTTGTACGCATCCCCAATGAGAGCATCATCAAAACGAACGTGATCAACAACACGCGCTTTCCTATCCGCAGGCTCGACATTTGGATAACGGTCTCGTACAATACGGATCTGCAAAAAGTAGCGGCGGTGCTCAAGGACCTGGCCGCCAAGAATCTGTATGCCCTGGGCAATCCGGAGCCCTTCATTTTCTTCGACAAATACGATGTGTCGGGGATCAACGTGCTTTTTGGCGTTTGGTACGAGCAGTCAAAGTTTGTCGATCTCAAGAATTCGATTCTGTCGGAAATCCAGGCGCGTTTTGCTCAAGAGGGGATCGTGATACCGTATCCAAAACGGGACGTCTACATCAGGGGCGTGACGGAATTAGGCGCAACCGAGCAAGCCGCGGTCCGGGCTGATGTTGAAGCGCCAAATAATAATAAAGAAAGGAGTTAAATATGAAATTTTGCTGGGTCACAATCAACGTTCATGACATGGAAAAGTCAATCGAGTTTTATAGGGACATTGTGGGGCTATCGGTACACCGCCAGTTCTCGCCGCAACCCGGCGACGAAATCACCTTTGTTGGCTCCGCCGACGGCGAAACCGAAATCGAGCTTATGCACAACGTCAAGACACCGAACGCCGCGTTTAGTCAGAACATCTCGCTGGGTTTTAAGGTAGACTCGCTCGAAGGCATGATGGAGAAACTCAAGGCGCACGATGTTCCAGTGCTCGCAGGGCCCTTTCAGCCGAACCCGCACACGCGCTTTTTCTTTGTTCATGACCCGAACGGTTTGCGCGTGCAGTTTGTGCAGGAGATGTGAGCAGGTCGGGCAATTAGGATATCTCCACGTCTGGTCTTGTTGACTGGTGTCCAGGTTTTGCAAAGAAGAAGCCACGCACGGTAGGTCGCATTTGGCCATAAAAAAAGAGCAAGTTGTTCTAAAACAACTTGCTCTTAACTAGGTCATCGGGCAAGCCAGACTCGAACTGGCGACCCCAAGTCCCCCAGACTTGTACGCTAACCACCTGCGCTATTGCCCGGCGCCATATCGAGGCGGCAATACCAAACTATAGATGCCCAAAG
>JAFIHQ010000092.1 GCA_017849315.1 Treponema sp. | reverse complement strand
GCCTTAGGTGTAACCACCAATTCTCTGGGCGACATGGTCTATCACTTACTCAATGTTTCTTTCATTTCCATGTCCTTACGCTCCGCACCTCCTAAGGAAAAAGGCCAGGCCCGGGGCGGCGTCTTTGGCATGTCCACCGGCATACTCCTGGGTTACGCCACCCAAGCGCTCCTGGGGCTTCTGCTGTGCGTGGCTTTCTTCCCTGGTCTACACCTGGCGTTTGGACTTCACTTGCCGCTTGGGTTCGCCCTCGGGCCTGGCCAGGCCTATGCCATTGGCAAGGGCTGGGAGTCCATGGGCTTTGTAGGTGGTGCTTCGGTGGGCCTCACGTTTGCCGCCCTTGGGTATCTCTGGGCCTGTTTCGGCGGCGTCGTTCTTATCAATGTGGGCCTTCGCAAGCACTGGGTAAGCGAAGAAGCGCTCAAGATGATGAGCAACAAAGATATGCTTCGCGGTGTCATCGCAAAAAATGAAGACAAGCCCTCCGCAGGCAAGCTCACCACCGACACGGAAGCCATCGATTCATTTAGCTATCATCTGGCGCTGGTTTTGGCGGTGTATCTCCTTTCGTTCCTTGTACTGAAAGGAATTAGCTTTTTACTCAGCTTTGCCGGCAATGCGGGGAACGAGCTTGCTACCAATCTTTGGGGCATTAACTTCATCTTCTCCTCAGTTTTGGCTTCCGCGACAAGAAAGGTAATCGACAAGCTTCACATTGGACACCTTGTCGATGACGCCACTATGACAAGGATTTCGGGCTTTTCTGTCGATTTTATGGTCGCCGGCGCACTGGGAGCCATCTCGCTTGTTTTTGTAGGGCAGTATTGGCTTCCAATTCTTGTGCTCTCTATTGTGGGCGGTTTAATGATTACCTACACGGTTCCCTGGATGAGCTCCCGGATGTTCAACGATTTCCGTTTCGAGCGCATGCTCATGCTTTACGGTGTTTCAACAGGGACGCTGTCTACCGGTCTGGCCCTTTTGCGCGTCATGGATCCTGAATTCAAATCCAAGGTTTCTTCGGATTATATGCTCTCAGCGGGGCTCACCTTCGTTATCGCCATACCTTTTATTCTTTCAATTAATTTGCCTGCAAAGGCGTTTGTGACGGGCGACATGAAATATTTCTGGCTCATGATCGCCGTCTGTACGGCATACCTCATCTACGTGATCATCGCGTATTGTGCGCTTGCCAAAAAGCGCAGCTTTGCAAAACCCCGACAGCTCTGGTACGAAGATTAGGCGTACGAAGATTAGGGATTATGGTTTTGCAGCAACAGGTTGAGGGCAATGGCATATTTTCTGCCAGAAGCCCGCCTGTCTGCAAATTTGACCCTGTACACGGTATTGCCGTCGTAGAATTCGAAGTGGTTCCACTTGAGCACCCCTGGCGAGTCGATCTGCTCGATAGGGAATTGAATGTCCCCGGCCCGGCGTGGCTTTTCTCCACGCCTCGGGTTAAAGACGATTCCTTCCGAACTGATTGTTACACTGCCGCGCCCCAGGCGCCGCATGGTATCCATGCGTTTCCCTTTTAGGAGTTGGACGTTGTCGTCGGTGAATATCGCTTTGGTGCAGTCGCGGCTGTAGACGGTATCTATCAGTTTTGCAAGATAGGCTTTTTGCCAGGCGTCCCATTCTCTTATTGACGGGAAAAAGTTACCAGAGGGCGCGGAACCTGCTTGCCCTTTCATATCTGGCTCACGATCAAGATAGAGAGGATGGTCGACTTTTCCTTTGTCCAATATCGAAAAAGAGCCATTCGCGTTGTATGCCGTCGTAAAACCACAACTTTTGCAGGTCAGGTGTGTACCGCTACTGTGGAGACTCTGCAGCGCTCCACAAGAGGGGCACGCATAGAGTGCGAGTTCCAGGAACTCAGCCCCGTGCTTGTGCGGATAGCTAAACCCGTTCTCTTGAGCCCATGCAGGGTCGTCCTGCTGGATGGCTTTGTTCAGCGCCATGTCTATTTCTTCGACTCGGAGCCGCTTGAGGTCGTCGGAAGTGAAGAGTTCGCTAAAGGAAATGAGGATTTTGCCGCGGCGCCTCGTATGTGACCAGCGTGGCTTTGTCATGTAAGCGCCTTGAGAAAGCGCACATACCACCGGAACCTTCAAGGTCTTAAAGAGCTTTGCCGTAGATCCATAGGATTTATTGGAAGAACCATCCCACGAAGAATAGCCTTCCGGGTATATGCCTACCACGCCCTTTCTTTTTTTTATGATCTCGAAAATCCAACTCACGGTCTCAATGTCCGGAATCGCTTTGGATTTAGGAATACAACCTGCGAGTTTTATCATGACAAAACGCATAAACTTATTCCGCATATTGCCATCGCTCGCGATCCAATTTATGTCATAGGGAACATAGGTGGTGACCAGAAACGGGTCGATAATCGTTGCGTGGTTGCCCACAAGAATGAATGGCGGCTTTATGCGTTCGAACAGCTCTGAACCTTGAACACTGGTATTGTATGCCCACTGCAGCCATCTGCCATAGGTTTGTCTCACAAGCCAAATCAAGCCGTGCTGAATGGTTGGTTTATAGCGGTGCGCCTTTATCATCGATAGTTCACCTGATTCACGTTCTTTTTTACCACCTGGGGTCTTGAGTATGCAGGAAAATCGATATTTTATCAACCGAGAGAAGTTTGACGCAGCGCCGCACCTTACAGTATTTTTGCCTCATGGATTTTGGGAAGATCTTAGACGACTGGGATTCGTATCAAAAAAAAGAGCGCAAGACGCAGAAAGAGAGTAAGGCGCAGCAAGAGAGTAATGCGCAGCAAGAAAGCAAAAAGAGTTCTCAAAAACCTCCCAGCCCACAGAAGACTGAAGTGAGGCACGGTCCCCGTCCTGGTACCAGTCCTAACGACTACCTAAACCACTGGCTCGTCCTGCACGGCACACAGGACAAGGATTCATCCGGCTTGGAAAGCGACGACGACAGGCAGGCCCGCATCCAGAACACCCAGCGCCTGCGCAACTTGGCACCACAAGCGACGATCGATCTCCATGGCAAGACCGCTGCCGAGGCCGAGGCCGACCTTGGTCGGTTTCTGGCCGCCTGCTCCAGAGAAGGGCTCGAAAAAGTACTCATAATTCATGGAAAGGGCAATCATTCCGAAAACGAGGGGATAATGACAGACCTCGTCAGAAGGGTACTGGAGAACAGCGATCTAGCCGCGCGTTTCGGTTTTGAAGACCGGCAACACGGCGGCCGAGGAGCAACTTGGGTTATTCTCAGGAAAAGGGATTATTTTTCGCGATAGATGATTCTGCCGCGTGAAAGATCGTATGGGGAAAGCCCTACTTTTACCTTGTCCCCTGGAACGATACGGATATAGTGCTTTCTCATCTTTCCAGACAAATGGGCAAGAATGATGTGCCCATTCTGCAACTCGACTCTGAACATTGTGTTGGGAAGTGCTTCGCGCACGATTCCCTCGACCTCTATGGCTTCTTCTTTCGCCACGGCAACTCCTTATGGCACTCATGTTATGGGATTATTGCAAGAACGCTTGCGCCCAGACACTAGTTGAAATAGTATGGAGCGCTAGGATAATTGTCAACATCCTAGCCCGCTGGCGCGCAAAGGCAAAGGCTTGACATTTTGGTTTTTATGATGCACTGTGCGCTTCCAACATTTATGAATATATTTAAATCGCCTTCGAAAGATGGTGATTAGGGGGAGACGAATGGACAAAACCTTTGTTGAACAAATGAGGGACCTGCTCATTTCGCAGAAGCGGGAGATCCTTGAAGGACTCGCCTCCACTAATGAGGAATTCCGGGCAATCGTCGCAGAAATGGACCCCAAGGACGTGGCTGACGTGGCTTCGGACGACATCGACAGGAAAATGATAGAAGCCTTGGGCACGCAGGACATCAAGCGCCTAAAAGCTATCGATGCTGCGCTTACGAGGATCAATCAGGGACGATACGGCCTGTGCATGTCCTGCGGCAAAAAGATTCCGGAGGAGCGCCTCAGGGCCATTCCCTATGCGGTGTTGTGTATCGATTGTCAGAAGAACGAAGAAAGGCGGAATCGCTAGTCAATCGTACCAGCTTTATCGATCGCAAGCTCCTGCCACCTCAGTTTTTGGTCTAAGAACCAAATCGACCTAAATCCTGCGGCTTTTGCGTAGTCTGCTGCAACGCTTTGGCCTTGACCAAGGTGAGCGGGCGCATGGGCATCGTCACCAAAGGTAATCCGTATTCCCTTTTCT
>JAFIHQ010000091.1 GCA_017849315.1 Treponema sp. | reverse complement strand
TGGCCAGATTGTCGAGCAAGGTACCCATGCGGAATTGCTCAAGAAGAATGGCGCTTATGCGGCGCTTTCCAATGCGCAACTGCGACGAGAAGCCGAGATGCGGGAAAGTGTGAACTTGAGCGTATAAGGTTAGTATGCCGAGGGGCCCTGCTGCCCCGCCCCTGTGCGGCGGGGCAGCAGGGCCCTTTTTTATGCTCTGCCCTGTGCCCTTTAGACGATACCAAATCCGTTTAGAATTATCACAAAAATCACCACGGGCGAAATGTACTTAATAAAGACATATACGAGCTGAATATATCCTGGTTTCTTTCCCTCGCCATATCCCTTTTCAAGCTCTCTCACAATATCCTGCTTCTTCAATAGCCAGCCTGTCAAAATCGCGATGGCCAAGCCGCCAATCGGCAAAAGCACGTTTGACGAAAGAAAATCAAAGAGATCGAAGAAATTCTTGCCAAGGATTTTGACATTACCGAGCGTGGGCCCTTGCGAAAGCGTTGCAAGGATACCCAAAGCAAACATCATGGCTCCCGTCAGATAGGCAGCCGTAGGACGTTTCATTTTTCCTTTTTCCACCATCCAGGAAACAGGTACCTCCACAAGACTCAGCATTGCCCCCATCGTCGCGATCGCGCTCAAAATAAAGAAAATGATTGTGAATACTGAACCAAACGGCATTTTGGAAAAGATAAGCGGCATTATGTTAAAAAGAAGCCCAGGCCCTCCTGCAGGTGATTCTCCAAAGGCAAAAACTGCCGGGAAAATCGCGAGCCCCGCCAAAAGCGAGACCACCGTATCTGCCAAAGCGACGCGCGTCGCATTTGGAACAATCCTGGTGCTGTCCGGCATGTATGAGCCGTAGGTCGTCATTGTACCCATACCAAGCGACAGCTTGAAAAAGGACAACCCCAGCGCGGTAAGAATCGCGCTGCCCGTGAGTTTTGAAAAGTCCGGTCTAAAAAGATAGGTGACCCCCGCAAAAGCCCCCGGAAGTGTGAGGGCGCGAATATCGCACAGAATGAGAAGCACCAGCAGAATCGGCATAAGCGTTTTGGTCACCCGCTCGATACCGCGGGAAACCCCCGACGCAATGATGCTCGTTGTCAGGCATAGAACGAGGAATTGCCACAAAAGCGGTTCCCACGTGCCTCCTGCCAAGCTACCAAAAGTCCCGGCGTTCAACACGCCACCTGTAAACGCCGCCGCAATTGCCTTAAATATGTACGCAAAAACCCAGCCTGAAACATCGGTATAAAACGCCATTATGAAGATTGCGGACAGAAATCCTGCCCATCCGATCAAAGACCAGTACTTCGCCTTGGGTACTATCGAACCATAAGCATGAATGGCATTGAGCCTGGTTTTTCGTCCGATCAGGTGTTCTGCCACAAGAATTGGCAAGCCAACTACAAAGACAGAACCCAAATAGACCAGAACAAATGCACCACCCCCATTTGAGCCGGTCAAATACGGGAATTTCCAAATGTTCCCAAGGCCCACTGCCGAGCCAAGCGTCGCAGCAAAAGCGCCAATGGCCGACGCAAAACCGTCGCGAGTTCTTGCCTGTTCCACACCCCTTGTCTGTTGTGTATGCTCTGTACGCATAAACGCTCCCTATTTCGTTTCGCCAATACTATGAAACAGGCAATCAGATTGACTAGCTTTAAGAGCACGGAACTGCAAAAAATGTGGGTATTCCTTTAACGATTTTTTGAATATTCTATCTTCTGAAACCATGGTATCAAAAAATGGACCACAATGAGTTGCGGTTATTACATTCCGAGTTCAGGCAATTGCATTCCGAAGGAATTTTGCGTTGAGGCGAAGCGTCTGGCGCCAATCGGACTTTCCGTCGTACCAGAATTCGCCCACAAAAAGCCGCACACCCAGCTCATAGGCTGCGCTCGCAAGCGAAGGAAAATCGACATTCCCTTCACCGTACTGCAAATCCCGATAGACACCGGGCTTTGCCTCCTTAAGATGGAGAGCCACGAGATGACCGCGCCCTGTCCGCAGGTCGTCGCAAGGATCGCCACCATACAACCGTGCTGCGTTCGAAATGTTGCCGGAATCCGGATAAATCTGCAGATAAGGCGACTGAATTGCGTTTACCCAGGCAAGCGCTTTGGAAACGGTGTTGATAAACTCGGTTTCCATAGTTTCAAAAGCGAGTATAACCCCCTCACGCGCAGCCATTTCTGTTGCCATGGCGAGGTTTTGAGCAAAATACTGCCTCGTTGCTTCGGTAGAAGAATCGTAGTAGACGTCGTAGCCGGCAATTTGAATTATGCGCACCCCAAGTCGTGCCGCCAGCACAATGGCTCCCTGCATGATTTCCAGACTGCGCTGCCGGACCGCTGGATCCGGATGGCCCAAGGGATACCGCCTGTGCCCGCTCAAACAGATGGACTTAATTGGCAGGGCCTCGTCAGCCATCGCGATTATGAGTTCTTTTGTTGCCTCTCTTGTCCATTGCAGCCGAGCCAGCTTTTCTTCGGTTTCGTCTATAGAGAGTTCCATATAATCAAAGCCGGCCTGTTTGGCCTCTACGAGCTTCTCGTGCAAGGTTAGGTTTGCCGGCATACTCTTTTCATAAAGCCCTAATTGGTATTTCTTCATGATTATCGTCCAAGTTCTGTCATCTGAATCTTCGCGTGGCCGCTATTTTATGTTCGTGGCCGCAAGTTCTGGCCGTAATACGCATTCGGTCCATGTTTGCGGAAGAAGTGCTTATCGAGCAAAGTCTGTTGCATGGGTTCAATCTCGCCTCGCAGCGAGAGGACATGCCAAGCCATCATGGCCACTTCTTCCAGGACGACAGCGTTGTGC
>JAFIHQ010000090.1 GCA_017849315.1 Treponema sp. | reverse complement strand
TTGGAGCGCGCCCATGGCCGCGTAGCGGCCTTCGCGGCCGCCCAACGGGGCTGCCTCAAAAACCTGGACGTGGCGGTGCCGGGCGGCCGCGCCGGGCACGAGTTCGTGCCCGTCAGGCGCGCTGGCTGCTACGTGCCAGGTGGCCGCTACCCCCTGCCGTCTTCCGCCATCATGACCGTGACTGCGGCCTCAGAAGCAGGGGTACCTGAAATCTGGTGCGCCGGCCCTAATCCAACGGAGATAACCCTTGCAGCCGCATATATTTCAGGCGCCCAAGGATACCTTGCATGCGGAGGGGCCCAGGCCATCGCGGCACTTTGTTTTGGCGTTGTCGTGCCACGGTGCGATACCGTTGTAGGTCCTGGTGGAAAATACGTGGCAAGCGCAAAACGCCAGCTTTTTGGCCTTATGGGCACTGAAGCGCCTGCAGGTCCATCCGAACTCCTCATCATCGCAAACGAAAGTGCAACCCCCGCGTTCGTGGCTGCCGACCTTCTTGCGCAGGCCGAGCACGACAACGCTGCAACGCCAATGTTAATCTGCAGTTCGGAGAGCCTTGCTACCCTCGTCGACCAAGAATTGCAGAAAGCTCTCTCCTCATTGCCAGAAAAGAACGCAACCACCGCAAAATCTGCCCTGCAAAATGGTTGGGCTCTTGTGGAGGCAGACTTTGACAAACAGTGCAAAGCCGCAGAGCGAATTGCGCCCGAGCACCTTGAACTCATGGTGGACGACCCTGAGCCTTACACAAAACGAATCAGGTCCGCAGGAGCAGTCTTCATTGGATCCGGGAGCGCCGAAGTCATGGGCGACTATGGAGCTGGCCCCAACC
Source organism: Treponema sp. (assembly GCA_017849315.1). Lineage (GTDB taxonomy): Bacteria > Spirochaetota > Spirochaetia > Treponematales > Rectinemataceae > JAFIHQ01. Next base: position 12,921 of record JAFIHQ010000090.1, on the reverse strand, counting down.
ATACACTACCCACAGGAGGGGCCGCACGGTTTGCTTCGGGCCTTTCGGTTTTGCAATTCCTTCGCGCCAGGACCTGGCTCAAATTGGACGAGCCTGATAAACTCGCCTCTGACACCGCTGCTTTTGCCCGCTTGGAAGGTCTTGAGGCTCACGCCCGCGCCGCCGAATTGCGAGGTTAAACCCTACGCACATTGCCTGCACTCGCCAGTTTTTTGCTCCAACCCTCGTCTTACGGCAGTCCATATTCCGCAACAACATCCTTGTAACTAAAGCGTTGGACAGAGGCGTTCGCTATGCTTTCGTCGATCAGCTTTGAAAGTTCGAGCTTTTTGTACTCTTCGATGCACTTTTCCCGCGCCGGCTTCAAGAGCGGATGCTTGGGCGAGAAAAGCACGCAGCAATCCTCGTAAGGCAAAATCGAAATGTCATACGTGCCTATCTCTTGAGCCGTCTTGACCGTCGCTTCTTTATCGATTCCAATAAGCGGCCTCAAGACGGGTAGGCGTGTTGGACTCTGCGTTATGGCGAGATTCTCGGCAGTCTGACTCGCAACCTGGCCGAGACTTTCGCCTGTTACGATCGCCTTTGCCTTGATCCTGTAGGCGATCTTGTCGGCCGCTTCCATCATTGCTGTCCGCAACATCAGGGTAGATGCTCCTTCTTCGGCGCCCTTCTTTATGGCGAGCTGAGTATCGGTAAAAGGTAGAACCCAAAGCCGCAAGCTTCCCGTCCATGCTGTCAAACGGACAGCAAGCCGCTCCACTTTCTTACGAGCCTCGTCCGAAGTATAGGGGTATGCGTGAAAATAGACACATTCCAATAAGAGCCCACGTTTTGCCATCATATAGCCGGCGACAGGCGAATCTATGCCGCCAGAAAGCAGCAATAGTCCCTTGCCGCTTGAACCGGTCGGCAAACCACGCGGCCCTTGTTCCGGGAAGCCATACACGTAGGCTCTTTCTCGAATTTCGATATTGACCGTAAAATCAGGATTGTGAACATCGACCTTGAGCGATGGGACTGCCGCCAGCACTGTTTCTCCAGCCAAGGCCGACAGTTCGTAGGATCCGAGCGGGAAGCTCTTGTCCGAACGCCTTGTCTCCACTTTGAACGTCTTCTTACCCAACATGGCTGCCTTCGTAGCAACGTGTACCACGGCAGCAAGCACGGAATCCACCGTCTTCTCGCACTTGAAGGCCGCGGAGAAGCCATTCAAGCCCGGACAATGAGAAAGAGCAAAAACCGTGTGCTCCCTATCTTTCTCGTCCACGGTGATAAAAAAACGCCCGGGATAAGACTCAATGTCATGCTTTATTCCGGCCATTCTCAAGTGAATCTGTTGCCGCAAGCGGCGAATGAACTCTTGTTGGTTGTCTTTTTTGAGGAGAATTTCGCCCGGTTTGATCAGAAAAAATAGTTCCATTGCGTACGCTGTTGTATCAGGTTTTCAGCTTGCTATACAAGTCGGCCGCCGCATTGAGAAATGCATCGATTTCCTCGGTGGTTGTCTTGGGACCCGTCGAGATGCGAATCGAGGCAAAGGCGAGGTGTTCCGGAACTCCCATGGCCGTAAGTACCCGCGAATCGCGCTCTTTATGCGTATGCGAACACGCGGACCCTGTGGATACGGCAAAACCCGCATCTGAAAGCGCCCGCGCAAGCACTTCTCCAGAAAGGCCCGGAAACGCTGCGCTCAAGACCCATGGGCTGTAGCGCTCGTCGATGTCTTGCCGGCATTCCGGAAGCACGAGCGCACCCGGGATCGCCTTTATACCTGAGGTCAGCCGTGCTGCCAAGTTTTTGCCGTTTTGCTGGTTTGTGTCTGAATCCCGCGCGGCCTTCTCCGCGCACCCCGCAAAACCAAGCGCCCCAAACAAGTTCTCCGTTCCGGACCGCACGCCCCCTTCCTGCCCGCCCCCTACCGCGAGCGGGTTTATCTCTTCGTTGAGCCACAGCGCTCCAACCCCCCGCGGTCCGCCAATTTTGTGCGCGGAGAAGGCCGCGCTGCTTGCCGCCCTAACTATATCTTTTATCTGAATTTTTCCGAGTGCCTGGACACAGTCCACATGAAACCAGGGCTTTTTGACGTGCAGATTCCTGGCGGCCTGCGTTAGGGCGTCGTTTATTCCTGCAATATTCTGAATTGCGCCAGTTTCATTGTTGACAGCCATAACCGCCACACACACCGTATTGGCCTTTAGCCGTTCGGCTACCTTGTCCGGCTCGACAATCCCTGTGCCGTCAGGTCTAACAAGCGAGACTTCGAACCCTACCTTCTGTAGTGCCTGTGCCTGAGCATAAACCGCCGGATGTTCGACTGCCGAGAGTATGAGATGTGGTGACTGCACACCATGTCTGAATTTCAGACCTTGCAGGAAGGAAAGAAGCACGATTTGATCGGCTTCTGTTCCCGAGCCGGTAAAAACGAGCCTCCCTGCGCCTTTTTCGTTACGTCCGTCGCCATCCTTTCCGCCGCGCGAAAATATGGCACTCGTCAGCCTGGCCCGCGCGTCTTCGAGGCATGTTTGTGCTCTTTTGCCTTCTGTGTGAACGCTCGAAGGGTTCCCAAAGGTATCCATGGCTAGGTTCAACGCCGCAATCTGCAACTCGCGTTCTGGAATGGCCGTGGCTGCCCAATCCAAATAGACCACCGCTTTCTCCTTTGTCTCCTTATCCTCTATCCTTACGCGACTACCTTATTGGTCTGCGGTTTTTCATACTTGCCCAGACTTCGCGCCAACAAGAAGGCGATTCCATAAAGAATGGCTGCGAAAACAAATGGAAAGTGTGGCGATAGCGTGTAGAGATAGCCTGCAAACCACCCCATCGGAATACTCACGAGCAGCATCAAAGCCTGCACAAGACTGAACCGCTCGCCACGCTTGTCAGGATCCGTAACATTCATAAAAACACTGTCTCTAAAGGTCTGCATGAGAAAGTACGCCGCCTGTAGCCATGGCACGGTGAGTACAGCACCCAGTATGGAACCTTTCGGAATAAACACAAAAGCGAGCTGGAAGACCATGCACAGAAGGAAAGAGTATGCCAAATGCGAATGATTCTCGCGTCCTTCTTCTCTTGGCAGCACAAATACGAACAAAAGAGTGCTAGCTATAGAACCCAACGCAGGTATCAGTGCTGTCATAAAGGGCGAAAAGATCTTTTCTTCGCTCAAATAAAGTACGCGGAAAAAATCTATGGAAAGCACGGCGTTTGCGATGATGAAGATTCCTGCCATTCGCAGAAAAAATGGATCCTTGAGTGCGTCGATCACCTGAGGTATCTGCTTTGCGACAGCGGTTGCAAACTTCTCGTCTTTGGATTTTTCCATCAGGATTCGACCAATCTTTGTTTCTTCCGTGCCAAGATAGCGCAGGATGAACATCGTAATCATTACGGCCGCACCCACGAGAAAAATGACTCTCATTGAGCTTACCACGCCAAATCGGTCTATCAGCATTCCACCGCAAAAGGTGGTGATTCCGCCAAAAGCGCCTGCTAGGTAGATCCACGCATAAATCGTAGGGCGCTGTTCGTTGGTGGCATCTTCGGAGAGCATCAAGTTCCACGAGACATTAACCACACGCACGGCCGCATTGGTTATGGCAGCTACCAGGAACCAGATGTAACTCCTTGAAAACGCCCAGAGAAGCATGCTTACCCCCCAGGCAATCAGGTCAAAGACAATGCTTGTCTTTCTTCGTCCAAGCCTGTTCGTTATGGGGGTGGCTAAAGAAAAGAAAAGGAAGCCCGCCGCTATGCCGACGGAGTTTACGACGCCCATCTGCACTTCGTTGAGGCCAAGCTTCTGTTGATAGAGTGGCATAAAATAGGTAACCAAAGGGCCAAAGAGGGCCCACAGCGGTTCTACGACTATGCAAGTTCTTGCGTTCTTGGTGAGCTTTTTGAAGGGGACCATGACTGAATACTATTGTCCAAACCGGTATAATTGCGCAAGACCGTCCTTTCAGGTAAAGTTATTGTATGCATGAACCCGAACTAATCCGCAACTTCTGTATCATTGCTCACATAGACCACGGTAAGTCGACCTTGGCGGATCGCTTCATAGAAAAAGCTCATATCATAGACGAACGCAAGCTCCAGAACCAGATGCTCGACAACATGGATATCGAACGTGAACGGGGCATTACGATAAAAAGCCAGGCTGTCACGCTGCCATACACGGCGAAGGACGGCAAAACCTATACGCTCAATCTTGTAGATACGCCAGGACACGTAGATTTTTCGTATGAAGTATCCCGGGCAATTTCATCCTGCGAAGGAGCTATCCTCTTAATCGATGCAACGCAAGGGGTCGAGGCTCAAACCCTCTCCAACATGTATATGGCGCTCGAGCACGACCTCGAGATTCTGCCCGTCATCAACAAGATCGATATGCCCTCAGCCGACATAGAGGGTGTACGCCGACAAATCGATAAGGATTTAGGGCTCGATGGAGACTCGGCCCTGACGGTTTCCGCCAGGCTCGGTACGGGTGTCGACGAGCTTTTTGAAGCGATCGTTACAAGAATTCCGCCTCCGCGCGGCAGACCTGAAAACCCTCTGCAGGCGCATATTTTCGATTCTCATTACGATCCATATCGTGGAGCCGTGCTGCATGTCAGGGTCATGGAAGGCGTGCTCAAAAAGGGCATGAAGATTCGCCTTATGTCGAGCGGTGCAGTGTGCGAAGTGGAAGAGGTTGGGCTTTTCAAAATCGTTCCTGCTGCTACCGACTTGCTTTCGGCAGGGGAGGTCGGATACTGCGTCGCGGGTATCAAGACGGTTCATGACGTGCGGGTTGGCGATACGATTACGGATGACGGGCGTCCATGTGCTGAGGCGCTACCTGGCTTTCGCGAGATCAAGCCGGTGGTCTTCAGCTCGATCTATCCTATGGATTCTGCGGACTACGACGAGCTCAAGGAAAGCCTGGAAAAACTGACCTTGAACGATGCCTCTCTCGTGTTCGAAAAGGACAATTCGCTTGCCTTGGGGTTTGGTTTCAGATGCGGCTTTTTGGGACTCTTGCATCTTGAGGTAGTTCAAGAGCGGCTGGAGCGCGAATTCGGTCAATCGATCATCATGACCGCGCCGTCGGTTCGCTACGAAATTCACTTGCAAAACGGTGACTCCATTTTTATCGACAATCCTTCGGAGTATCCCGATCCTTCCCGCATCGAAAGCACGGAAGAGCCTTACATAAAGGCGCAGATAATCACGCCTGTTACGTATATCGGGAATCTGATCACACTCTGCCTAAGCAAACGTGGCGAACAGAAGTCTTTTACGCATTTGGACGAAAAGCGTGTGGAATTGGTGTTCGAAATGCCCCTTGCCGAGGTTCTGTTTGATTTTTACGACAAACTTAAGTCCACAAGCCGAGGTTACGCCAGTTTCGATTACGAAGTGATCGGCTACAGACCAACCGATCTTGTCAAACTCGACTTTTTGATCAATGGCGAGCCTTTGGATGCCCTTTCTATGCTGGTTTATCGTCCAGAAGCCTATGACCGGGCGCGAAAGGTGTGTGAGCGCCTACAAAAGAACATTCCGCGGCAACAGTTCAAAGTGGCCATTCAGGGAGCTATCGGTGCTCAGATCATCGCGCGGGAGACGGTCAATCCTGTCCGCAAAGATGTTCTTGCAAAGTGCTATGGTGGCGACATTTCACGCAAGCGTAAACTCCTGGAAAAGCAAAAAGAAGGCAAGAAGCGTATGAAGATGGTAGGCAACGTCGAGCTTGGTCAGGAAGCATTCCTTGCAGTCTTGCGGACCGACGACGAGAACAACTAAGTTCCCCAGGAACCTCAGAGCACGGACTCAAGAGGTACATAAACGGAGAAGGGCCATCCTTTGGGATGGCCCTTCTCATATTGTGCTCAATCGTAGAATCTGGCTGCGTACAATGCGTACAAAAAGAATCTACTTTTTCTCGGGTTGCTGTGTGGTTGTTGTAGACTGATTCTGCTGGGTATCCTGGCCCGATCCTTGCGTGCTTTGATTTTGACTCTGTTGAGTAGTCGTTGTACTGGAGGCCGTACCACCGACCTTATAGAGCGCCAGGAAGGCCTTATTAAAGTCATCTTTGAACTTTTTGCTCTTAAGAATTGTATCGCGCGTTTGCGTATCCAAAGCCTGCTGCTGGAAATATGGGTAGGCAAACTTGGTCATTGCAACATCGTCGTCGGTAGCCTGTTTTTCTTCTTTAACGAAGAAAACCACTACATAATCACCCACGACAAGAGGCTTGGAAATAGTGTTAAGTGGCAGAGAGAAAACCTGAGTCATAAAACTTTCGCTCGATTCCGCGTCCGCAAGCGCTGGGTCATTATTGGTCCAAGAGCTCTGCAGCAAAGGAATCTGCTGGCCATAGGCATAAAAAGTCGGGGTGTTCAGGTTGACGAACATAGGACCAGCCTCTTTAATTGGCAGTTTTGCATCTTGTACGATCTTCTTAAAATCTTCGGCCTTCGTCGAGGTAACCAGGCTTGTTGCTTTGGCCATAGCCCAAGATTCCATAGTCCCCTTTTCCTTTTCCTTGATGTAGGCCCGTACTTCGTTCATTGTGGCGGGGTCTGTAAAATCGGGCTCAGCTATCGGCGAGTTGATTTTGAAGAAAGCCCATGCGTTTTCACCAACTTTGTAGACATCGGAAATCTCGTCCTTCTTAAGCGCAGCCACCTTAGCTGCATCGGCTTTGTTGGCAAAGCCTTCTTCGAAGATGTAGTAAACGACTTTTCCTGCGTCCCCACCCTTATCGGCATAAGCGTCCTTGGAATGGCTTTTTGCAGCGTCTTCGAAGGAAAGCTTATTGTCTTTTACCTGCTGAAGGATTTTTTTAGTATCGGACTCCGAAGAGGTTATGGTTATGCGAGAAATCCCGATCGTTCTAAAGAGATCGGAATTGTTCTTTCCCCAGGCGACGACTTCGGTGTCAGGAAAGTCGGAGAGCGGAATAGAGGTATACACGATGGTCCGTTGAGGTTTTGCCATATCGGCCACAAACTGGATTTCGGCGGTGGAAGGCGCAACTGAATACAAATCCTCGTAATACCTCTTAACATAAAGGTCGTCCCGTGTGGAATTGCGCAGGGACAAAAGTGTGGCTTTGGGAATCTGATTGTATTTGTCCAAAGAAAACTTGCCATTATCCTGGAACTGAGCCAGTTGAGTCATGGCTTCGTCCAGACCTTTTTCAGTTACCCTAAAACCGCTGCGTGCAACAGTATCGATAAGAGCCGTGCGGATTGCGGTGCTCTGGAATGCAATTCTCCACACTTGATACGCATACATCTGAAAGTTCTGTTCAGGTAGGCCTTGTTGCCGCAAATACTCGTTGATCTGGGAAACCTGATTTGCAAAATACGAATCGGGCCTGTACTGAATTGGTTTGCCATTCCAACTGCCAAAATCAGGAATAGACCCCGCAGACGAGCTTCCCATGGACGGTATGAAGACAAAAGCTATGATTACAATGACCAAGAGTAAAATGGTCCCTGCATATAGGAGAGGATTCCTTATCCCTTTTTTGTTTTTAGGCTTTGGTTCGCCCTTCGGTGTTTCTTTGCCTTCTGGCTTGTTTGTTTGCGACGCCATTTTTTTCCTTCTAGTCTTAGACTTCTTCTGAAAAGAGTCGGCCAGTACGGTACCATGATAGGCCAAAGCTGTCAACGAGATAGGTGTTGGTGCCTGACGGGGGGTGACTGACATACGGAAAGTGCAGACAGGTACGTTGTTGCACGATCCTTTTGTCTTGCTTAGGACGATTTTGCGGTAGTATCTTAGCAGTATGAGCATTGTTACAAAAAATGGAGACGAGGGCCAGACCGATCTGTGGTCCGGTGAGCGCGTAAACAAGGACTCGCTCAGAGTCGAGGCCTATGGAACGGTGGACGAGCTTTCATCCTCTCTGGGTATGGCACGGCATCTTTGCGGTCTTTCAGAAGTGAGAGCGGCAATAGATGACATCCAACGCCTGCTTTTTCGAGTGGGTGCTCAGCTTGCTTCCCCGAGTAAGCCTGTTCAAAACCCGATAACTGATCAGGACGTAGAGGATATGTCTGGGAAGATTTTTGCTCTAGAAGAGAAAATCGTCATCAAAAGCTTCGTAGTACCGGGGATGACTGCAGGCTCTGCCGCTTTGGATGTTTCCAGAACCATTGCAAGAAGGGCAGAAAGACGCATTGTTTCGCTCTCGCATGTCGAAGATGTCTCCGCTGAACTGCAAAAACTCATGAACCGGTTGTCCGATTATCTTTTTATGCTTGCCAGAAACGAGGAAGATGCGGCCGGAAAGCTGACGTTTGTCAATTGATGTCAAATAACCTCTCTGTTAGATCATTGAGGTTATAAGGATGGACCACTATGAAACTGTATTCTAAGAGACAGATGATCTGGGTATGTGCTGGTACGGGTTTGGTGGTTGCGGTCGTGCTTATTGGTATTGGAAACTTGCTCGGTTTAAAGCCAAGAAGTGCGAGTTCGTCTTTGGTTGTCGAGTCTATTCCTTCAATTTCGTCGAGCCAAAACCAACTTCCGACCGACGATAGTGCCCCGCTTGACAAGAGCGTTCAAGTGCAAACCGTACAAAGCACGGTCTCTACCTCATCGCCCGCCGTTGCGTACGGTTCTCCAGGCTACTATTCGCCGGACGAATTAGAAACGATCAACGTATACGAGAAATACAACGAGTCTGTTGTCAACATAACTACTGAGGTCATGGCCATAAACTGGTTTATGGAGCCTGTGCCCCAGAGTGGTGGTTCGGGCAGTGGTTCGATCATTGACGAGGAAGGACATGTCATGACGAACTATCACGTCATAAAAAACGCGTATAAGCTTTTTGTGAACCTGGCCGACGGTACCAGGTACGAGGCCAAGGTTCTAGGTTCAGACCAACAGAATGACCTGGCTGTGATCCAGTTCAAACCACCAGCCGGTAAAAAGCTCAAACCGATTCCTTTTGGCACTTCCAAGAACTTGCGGGTGGGACAAAAAGTTCTTGCCATTGGTAACCCTTTTGGACTGGAGCGTACGCTTACGCAAGGCATTGTGTCGGGTCTTGGACGTCCTATTCAGGAAGATAGCACAACCGTCCTTCGTAACATGATTCAGACTGACGCATCTATCAACCCAGGAAATTCGGGAGGGCCTCTGCTCAACTCAAGAGGCGAGATAATTGGCATCAATACAATGATTTATTCGACTTCCGGTGGATCAGTTGGAATTGGGTTTGCTATCCCTATAGATACAGCGGCTAGGATAGTGCCAGAGCTAATAAAGAACGGCTTTGTGAATCGGGGTATTATCGAGATGGAAAGCATACAGCTTTTTCCTGACCTCGTAGAGTATTTACAGCAAACCGGATACGGCTCTCCTGTAGAAAAGGGCTTGCTTGTGTCATCAGTGAAGAAGGGCAGCAATGCAGATATTGCCGGCCTGCGCGGTGGAACAAAGGCCGTCCGGTACGGTCAATACATCTTCAATATTGGGGGAGATATTATAACAAGCGTTGATGGGGAGGCTGTTGCTTCGGTTGCCGATCTTAATACTGCTCTTGAAGACAATAGACCAGGGGACAAAGTTTGGGTCGAGTTTTATCGCGGTAAACAGAAGATGACGGTGCAGGTCGTACTGGCTCAACAACCGCGGAGCAAATAATGTGAGTACTCAAAGCAAAAACCGATGAAACCTTTTGTTGTCTCTGCACCCTTTGAGCCGGCAGGCGACCAGGGAAGCGCCATTAATGAGCTTGTGGCCGGTATTGAACGTGGCGACCATTATCTTACCCTTAAAGGAGTTACAGGCTCGGGCAAGACCTTTACGATGGCAAAGGTGATTGAAGCAGTACAGAAGCCGACGCTTGTAATCTCGCACAATAAGACCCTGTCGGCTCAGCTGTATCGTGAATTCAAGGGTTTTTTCCCTGATAATGCGGTCGAGTACTTTGTCTCCTATTACGACTACTATCAGCCGGAGGCGTATGTCCCTTCAAAAGATCTTTACATTGAGAAGGATTCCAGCATAAACGACGAGATCGACCGGATGCGCCTCTCAGCGACGGCTTCTCTTATGGAAAGGCGCGACGTCATAATCGTCGCCACGGTGTCTTGCATCTATGGCTTGGGTTCTCCGGATCTGTACCGCGAGATGCGGCTCTACTTCGATAGGGGCAAGCCAATCGATATAGAAACTGTAAAGCGCAATTTGGTCAACTTGCAGTATGAACGCAATGACGTTGTGCTTGACCGTGGCAGATTCAGGATTAGAGGCGACACGATCGAGGTTTTTCCTGCTTACTTGGAAGAGGCGTACCGAATTGAGTTGGACTACGATGTTGTTGCAAGAATCCGCAAGCTGGATCCCCTTACCGGCAAACTGGGCGACGATTTGGAAGAAGCAATCATTTATCCTGCTAAACACTTTGTCATGCCGGAAAACATGGTCAAGGATGCAATAAAAGAAATCCGGGAAGAACTGGATGTCCAGTATGAGAAGTTCATGGCTCAGAAGAAGTTTCTTGAGGCTGAGAGGCTAAAATCCAGGACAGAATACGACATCGAAATGTTGGAGGAAATGGGGTATTGCCCCGGAATTGAAAACTATTCGGCGCCGCTCTCCGGTCGCAAACCTGGACAGAGGCCCGGTGTTTTGATCGACTATTTCCCCAAGGATTTTCTCACCTTCATAGACGAGTCCCACGTGACGCTCTCACAATTGGGCGCCATGTATGCAGGCGACCGGAGCAGAAAAACTTCGCTCGTGGAGTATGGGTTTCGCCTTCCCTGTGCGCTCGACAATAGACCCTTGCGAATCGACGAATTCGAGTCGATGGTACCCCAGGTCGTGTATGTCTCAGCAACGCCGGGAGATACCGAGCTTTCCCGCTCCAGTGTGGTCGCCGAGCAGCTGATTCGTCCGACCGGATTGGTCGATCCAGAGATACAGGTGCATCCTACCGAAGGTCAAATGGAGGATATCTACGCACGCGTCCGGGAACGCGCCGCTCGGGGAGAGCGGAGCCTTGTCATTACGCTCACCAAGAAAATGGCCGAAGAATTGACGGAGTACCTCGTGGGGCTCGGCTTGCGTGTTCGATACATTCATTCGGAAGTGGAAACTATCGAGCGCGTCGAAATACTGAAAGATTTGCGCGCTGGCGAATTCGACGTGCTTGTGGGAATAAATCTGCTGCGCGAAGGCATCGATCTTCCGGAAGTGTCGTTTATCGCCATCCTGGATGCCGACAAAATTGGCTTTTTGCGCTCTGCGACAAGCCTCATACAAATTATAGGAAGAGCTGCCCGGAACGCTGCTGGCCTTGTCGTGATGTACGCCGACCAGGAAAGCGCGGCCATGCACACCGCCATAAGCGAGACAGAAAGGCGCAGAAATATACAGCTGGCCTATAACAAAGAACATGGCATAACTCCGGCTACGATAAAGAAATCGGTTCAGGATATTCTTGAGCGGCACAAGGAAGAGAAGATAGAAGTTACGAGCGACGAAATCACCTTCCTCAAAAAAACGCACAATATTCTCGTTCCAGAACAGAAAAAGGCACTCATTAAATCGCTCGAAGCCAGAATGTTGGAACACGCCAAAAACCTGGAATTTGAGGAAGCTGCCTTGCTTCGAGACGAGATTGCTCGTATAAAAGAAGGCGCAGAGGTCTAGTCTGTTCAGTCTGTCATGGTCGCTTATCCAGTTTTTTCTAAGAGGGAAAGGGTATATAGAACATGAAAAACGAAGATTCAAAATCAGTATTCCAAAGAATTTCAGTTATCGACGCGCATTCGGACGCTTTACTCGCCGTAGTTGGCGACAGCCAGATCCCCGGAGAAGTCGGTTGCCGAGATTTCCTTGTGCGCAACAGGCTAAGTCATGTGGACTTGCCCAAGCTCCTTGAGGGTCGCGTCCGTTGCCAATTCATGGCGCTTTTTACTGAAAACGCAGATGTGCCGCGTGCCTTTGCATTTACTCATATCCTTATAGACAAGTTTGAAGAAATCTGTGCCAAGTCTGAAGGGAGATTTTTCCCGATCTTGACCGGTGACGACCTTGATCGTCCGGAACCCGGCAAGTCGGCAGGAGCCTTGCTCTCCATCGAGGGTGCAGAGGCTCTCGATGGAAGTATCGACAACGTCGATGGTTTCTATGCCAGAGGCGTCAGAGCGATAGGCATCACGTGGAGCAGACGCAATCCTTTTGGTCGTGGAGTTCAAGTAGAGGGCACAGACGGCCTCACTTTGCTTGGCAAGGAACTTGTGGAAAAGCTTGAATCGAAAAAAATGCTGGTGGACGTTTCCCATCTCTCTGACACTGCATTTTGGGATCTTGTGGCAGTAGCTAAGCGTCCGATTATCGCTTCTCATTCGAATGCTCGTGCGGTTAACAACCATCCACGCAATCTCACGGACGAACAGATTCGGGCGATCGCACAAAGTGGCGGCGCAATCGGAGCTGTGTTTGTACCCAATTTTGTTAGTCTAAAACCCTCAAAGTCTTACCTTGAACATCTTATTGATCACATCGATTATATAGTTCAGGTAGGTGGTCTTGAGGCAGCAGCTCTGGGTTCTGACTTCGACGGGTATCGAGGCGTGGAAGGGCATGTTTTGGCGGATGCATCGGAATATGGTCTTCTTTGCGATGCACTTATTGAGCGAGGTTACAGTGAAGACATGGTGAGCAAGATTATGGGCAAAAACTGGGAGCGCGTAATCAAAGAAGTGCTCGGTTGACGTACACGGCCAGCTATAGCGGAATTGGTAAGCATGATGCGCATTGCTTTGATAGGATTCATGGGGTCAGGCAAGACCACGATCGGGCGTCGCTTGAGCGAGATGTTGGAGTACTCATTCATAGACCTCGACGAAGAAATTGAAAAAGCTGCCCATGCAAGCCCTGCTGAGGTAT
>JAFIHQ010000089.1 GCA_017849315.1 Treponema sp. | reverse complement strand
TGTCTTTTCTCCACGCGAGTTTCTCGTTCTCGTCTTCCCACCGGATCTTGCGGCTAACGGTAAAGCTGCCATCTCTGCCATTTTTATAGACGATAACCGCAAAGAAACCGGCGCCAAGGTAAGTAAGCTTTTCGTTCTCTGCCAGTTTTTCTTCTGAAGAGAGGGCCTCCAGAACACAATCGAAGTGCACAGGTTCGCCAGTGCCCCGGTTGCCGAGTGCACTTGCCAGATCCAGAATTGGCTTTCCGCAGAGAGGGCAGACATACTGAACGACATTTCTGGGTTCTTGTGGCTTTTCGGGGACGATATTCCGTTGACGCTGGAATTGGCCCTTATTTCTTTTTTGGTTCCTGGCATTCGGATCAAGGTCCCTTTTGTCGTCCCTTTTATCGTTTTGAGATTGAGAGCGACGCTGCGCATCGACAGGGCCTGCTTGGCGCCGTTTTTCCGGTCGGCGATCCGGCCTTTGCCTCATGTGCGGTTTGGATGCAGGGGGCACGGGCTGAGGCCGATTTTTCTTTTCCGGCGAGCCGCCAATATCGGAATCATCTCCCATTTTTGTCCTTCTTCTTCAATGTATCTGTGAGAAAACTTGCAATCTTGGACACTGCACCATCCACATAGGTTGTGTCGTCAAGCTTGCTTTTTATTTCATACAATTTGGACGCCTGTTGCCCAGAAGCCTCGGTTTGCGCCGGAAACAAGGTTCTTCCATTACTCGAATCTGAACCGGCCCACGATAGAGAATTTTCTGGAGAAGCCTTGTTTGTTTTCATCTAGTTTCGTCGAAAGCTCCTTCATAACGAGTCGGCTTTCCATCTACTCCAATAAAGAACACATCATAACGTATGCATTTCCTACTATATTGTCGATATTTTGTAAGGAATATTTTAGAAGTTTCGACAATTCTGACTATTTTTGTGGCAGTTATGGACTGAGAAAGTTCACTTGCTGCATTGGCCGACCACGACTTGACCTCGACAAAACTCAAAACATCGCCTTTTAGGGCCACAATGTCGATTTCGCCTCTTCCTGCACGGAAATTCCGCGCAAGTATTTGCCAACCTTCGGACTCAAGCAGGAGGGCAACTTCCTCCTCACCCTTCCGTCCCCGACAGGCTGTCGATTCGCAGAAGGAACGCTCTTCTACCAGGCCACTCGAAAGCTCGGTCATATTATTTTTCGATTTCACATAGAAGATAACGCTTTCCCACGAGGCAGGCGATTCAAACGTGAAATGGCCGAATGTCACAAAAAAGGTCCGACATACTGTCGGACCTTTGGTTAATGTTTAGGCTTCAATTCTCATCTCAAAACCGAAAACGTTTACCTTTAGCTTTCTCCTAGTTCTTGCCAGCGGCAGAAGCACTGCTCGAGGGCGTCTTGGAAGAAACGATAAGTTCCTTGACCTTGGACTTCTTGCCGACCTTTGTTCTGATGTAGTAGAGCTTGGCACGGCGAACTTTGCCCCTGCGGAGCACTTCAACTTTCTCTACACGCGGTGAATTAAGCGGGAAGACACGCTCAACGCCGACACCATAAGAATTCTTGCGGACCGTAAAGGTCTTGCCGATACCGGCATTCTTCATCGCAATAACAAGGCCCTCGTAGGCCTGAATTCGTTCAGTTTTGCCTTCAACAATCTTGAAGCTCACGCGAACGGTGTCGCCGACGTGGAACTCCGGAGCTTCACTTTTGACCTGTTCGGCCTGGATCGCTTGTACCAGGTTCATGCCATCCCCCTTCATCGATGACTTCACGCAATATACTGTCCACTTCACTGGGCAAGTTGTCCTTGGACAGGAGCTCGGGGCGATAGGCCAAGGTCTTAGCGACGCTTGCCTTTAGCCTCCAACGAGCGATTTGTGCATGGTTTCCCGATGTTAATACATCTGGGACCTGCATAGTATCATAAACAGCAGGCCGTGTATACTGGGGATACTCCAGGAGGCCGGAGGCAAAGCTCTCTTCCTCAAGGGATTCCCCGGAGATTACACCGGGCCTTAGCCTATAGATGGCGTCCACCACTACCATTGCGGCCACTTCACCGCTAGAAAGCACGTAGTCGCCGATGGACACCTCATCGGTGACACGGGTATCGATAATGCGCTGGTCGACACCTTCGTAACGCCCACACAGAATGTTAAGCCGCTCTTCGCGGGAAAAATCCTGTGCCATCCTCTGGTTAAAAAGCCGTCCTGATGGCGTTACAAAAATAGTACGCACCGAAGGAGCGCCGGCAGCCTCGAGCGCCCGGTCCAACGGCTCAGGCTTAAGCAGCATGCCCGCGCCGCCGCCGAACACCTCGTCGTCGCACTTGCGGTGGCGGTCGTAGGCGTAGTCCCGGATGTTCACGAGCTCATATTCGATAAGCCCGGCGGCGACGGCGCGCTTCATTACTGAAGCTTCGAAATAAGCCCGCACGATCTCCGGAAACAGGGTCAGGATGGTGAATTTCACTCCAACAACCAACCTGCCAACAGCTCGAGGCTGCCGGCGTCCGTATCGATCGTCCCAACAAACTGGCTTCGGAACGGCACGATGGCTTTCGCCCCACCTTCGTACAGCAAGATTTCCAAAAGAGGATCAGCTCCTCCCTCGAGCACGCCGGCAACTTCGCCTATGAATTGACCGTCGAGCAGCACCTTAAGACCTACAAGATCGCAAAGGTACCATTCGTTTGCCTTAAGCGGACTCGCCTGCGACCGCGGCACCATGATGTCGTAGCCTGTGAGCTCACCCGCCTTCTCCGGGCTGTCGTAGCCTGCAAAATGAGCGCTTAAACCCCACTCGCCTTCCTCAAACTCCACAATGGTGGCGCGCAGCGTGCGGAACTCTTCGGTCGCGCGCAAGGTGCGGGATCCTTCGCTGGCGTTCAGAGTGCGAGGCCCTTCCGCCTCAGGTGCGCCGCTTATCGCTTTCCCTTGCGCCCCGCGATTATCCCTGTCCGGCGCGCCGCGGCCCTCCTTCCCAGGAGCCCCCGCGGAGCCCCGCACCAGCGTTACCACTTTGAGCCGCTTCAGGTGCTCGGTCTCCCCAGAATAGCTTTTGAGCCTCACGTACCCCGCAAGGCCCCGCGGCGCGCCGACCCGCGCCACAGCCACAAGTTTTTCCTGCTTTTCCGGTTCCATCTATCCACACATAGCCCGATGCACCGCGCGTCCAGCCCAAAGCCTCGCAGCATACTTGAAAGCCGCACAGCACACCGACGCCAAACTAGTCCAAAATCTCCAGTATGACGCGCTTGGACTGTGCCGAAGCGCTCGCAGAAAGGATTGTGCGAATCGCCCTTGCAATGCGCCCATTCTTTCCAATAACCTTGCCGACATCCCCTTCGGCAACCTTAAGCTCAAGAATCGTCGACTTTTCACCCTCGATGACCTTAATCTCTACCGCATCAGGGTCCTGCACGAGTGACTTGACGATATACTCAACTAAATCTCGTTCCACTTCTTACTCCCCGGGCGGAAATTCTCTTGCCGTCCGAACGATTTCATATCCATATCGATCCATTTTGAGCGCACTCCAGCAGCGTATCCTTCCGGCCAAAAGCCCAAAAGCCCCGCAGAAGAAAAACGCAAACCCTCGGCAGCGCTAAGTCTACCTGACCTGGATATTCTTCTGATTAAGAATGGAGCGGACAGTATCGGAAGGTTGTGCACCTTTGGCAAGCCAAGCCTTGGCCTTTTCTTCGTCGATTCTGATCTGCTGGCCCTCGGCCTCGATTGGATGATAGTAGCCGATCTCGTCAATGGTTTTTCCATCGCGCGGAGAACGAGTGTCCATTACGACAATTCGATAATAGGGACGCGCCTTAGCGCCAAACTTCTTGAGCCTGATCTTAACGCTCACGGATTCCTCCTGCAAAATTAGCAAATTGGCCCCTGCTTTCGATTTCGCTCCCCGTTGCAGGGTCCGAATCGGGGACATATGTCAAAGATTTATAGCGCAAGGGGTAACTTAAGTCAACTCGGTTCTTTACACGCCTTATACCTGCTTTGCAATATCTTTTGCGCAGGTGCTGACAGGCACTAGACAGAACCAGAGAAGCGATACAACAATACCAACCTGTGCGCAAAGCTATTCTGCAAGCTGGTTTGCTTGCTTTCGACGCCTTGCTCTAACGACACTCGTTCCAGCAATATTCACAATAAAAGAGGAGCTTATGGAGAGTATAATTCTAGATGGTAAAGCCGTATCAGCTAAGTTGGAGAGCGAACTAAAGGTTCGTGTGGAGAACATCGTCGCGAAATCTGGCATAACCCCGGTTTTGGCTACCATATTGGTTGGAGAGGACCCTTCCTCCAAAGTCTATGTCAACATGAAGGGCAATGCTTGCAAACGCATCGGGCTCACTCCCCGCAAAGTGCTCTTGCCCGAGACAACAACTACAGAAGAACTCAAGAACGCTATCCATCAACTCAACGAAGATAAAGACGTGTTCGGCATCCTCTTGCAGCACCCGGTGCCCAGGCAAATCAACGAGCGCGAGTGTTTTGATGCGATCGATCCTGCAAAAGACGTGGATGGCGTCACAGCGACAGGTTTTGGCATGATGGCGCTCGGCGAAAAGGTGTTTGTGTCTGCCACGCCAGGTGGTATTCTTTATTTACTCAAGCAATACAACATTCAGCTTGCAGGCAAACGCGCCATCGTCATTGGAAGAAGCGCGATTTTGGGCAAACCGGTCGCCATGCTCCTCCTCAATGAGAACGCCACGGTCACGATTTGTCATTCCAAGAGCGAAAACTTGCCGGAACTTGTAAGAGAAAGCGATATTGTGGTCGCCGCCGTGGGCAAACCCGACTTTGTAAAGGCGGACTGGATTAGGGAAGGCGCAGTCCTTGTCGACGCAGGCTATCATCCGGGCGGCATCGGCGATGTGGAAAAGTCGGCTTATGCAAAAACCTCTGCCTACACGCCGGTTCCAGGCGGCGTCGGGCCCATGACCATTGTCACGCTCATGCGCCAGACGGTTGAGGCTGCAGAGAAGGCACTTCTCTAGACAGCCAGACAGCCACCTTTTATTCGTTCAAACTAATACCCGGTGGTGCTTTTGAGCTCCACTGGGAAGGTTTAGACAGTTATGACAATTGCCATGCCGATGAGCGCGAGTGCGTTGACGACGCAGAATCCCAAGAGAAATTTGGTACTCAGCTTGAGCCTTGGGTGCCTAAGAGCCAGGTGATTGTCACTTTTCGCTTTATTAAACCCAACAAGGGAAGTGCTCTCCGATTGTTCGCTCTTATCACTGGTCTTGTCAGAAACTGCTCTCATATCGTATCTCCTTGTCTTATCTCATTATTTTCTTGCTCATCCGCTGGCCCGTTCATGTCGGACGCCGACAAAAAGGAGGCATGTGCACCTTGGATACTTCGGCTTTGCCACAGGTTCCAACGAGCCTCCAATTCTTCAAAACTGATGTTGAGCTCATGCATCGCCTTAAAAAGTCGAGGTAACTCTTCATCGAGAAAACGCTTGCGCCGCTCGGCACGTAAAAGCTCATCGGCAGTGTCTGCCACGTAATACCCAGTACCTCGTTCTGGCCTGGCAATGCCAGAATCCGCGAGCGTCTGAAGCGCCCGAGCCGCAGTGTTGGGGTTTACTCCCAAAGATGTAGCTAAATCGCGAGCAGATGGGAGCCTGCCGCCTGGCGCGAACTTGCCGGAAGCAATGTCGTCGGCCAGCATCTCCGCAATTTGAGCGAATATGGGTTTGTCGTTATTGAACCTCATCGCGCACTTCCTTTTCCGCGACGCGCAGATAGCCAAAGCCGATACAGAAAATCGGGACAATACCATAAAGAAGTACATTCAAAATGATATTCAATGCAGCGACTGCTCCGCCAGATAACGGCCAGGCCATGTATCTGCCAGCACCGTTCCACATAAAGGAATAGCCACTACTGCCAAATGCAACGCTCCGAGGAACGCGATGGGCGAGCAGAATTGAAAAGACAAAACCGGTCATGACAAGCACATAAACCAACAAGCTGCCCGCGCTCTTTAAGAGGGGTTTTCGGCGAAAAGTTGCAGATCCAGCAAGAAACCAGAGCGAAAAAATGGCGTAATTGCCCCAGATGCTCATGACACTGCCAAAGTCTGTGCCAGGAGTCCAAATACGACCACCAGGGCCGCCTGCCACAAGCTCCAAAGCGGATAGCAAGCCCGACAGGCCCATG
>JAFIHQ010000088.1 GCA_017849315.1 Treponema sp. | reverse complement strand
GCGAACCAAGAACATGGAGCCTGGTCTTGTTATTCCGGCGATCATCACTGTCTATGCGGATAAGAGCTTTACTTTTATCCTCAAGACTCCACCGGCAAGCGTCCTCATCAAGAAAGCGTGTGGAATTGCAAAGGGTTCTGGCGTTCCTAACAAGGAAAAGGTGGGCAAACTCACCAGCGCCCAAGTTGAGGCTATTGCAAAGCAGAAGCTTCAGGACCTGAATGCCAACGACCTTCAGGCTGCTATGCGAATCATCGCGGGCACTGCCCGTTCGATGGGTGTCGAAACGGAGTTAAACGCATGAAACACGGCAAAAAATACTTGGAAGCTGCAAAGAAGGTTGACCGCACTCAGGCGCTTGAACCTGCAGCAGCATGCGCACTTGTCAAAGAGCTTAAGGTTGCCAAGTTTGATGAAACCGTGGAAGCCCACATTCGGCTCAACCTTAAGAAAAGCCAATCGGTTCGCGACACTGTCGTTCTGCCCAATCAGTTCCGCGGGGAAAAGAAAGTGCTCGTTTTCTGCCACGCTGACCGCGTCAACGAGGCGTTGGAGAATGGCGCTGCCTATGCGGGCGATACTGAGTTGATCGAAAAAATCAAGGGCGGCTGGCTCGATTTTGATATCGCAGTGGCCACGCCCGACATGATGAAAGATGTCGGTAAGCTCGGTATGGTTCTTGGTCGCCGAGGCCTCATGCCTAACCCCAAGACTGGCACCGTGACCAATGACCTCAAGAGTGCCCTCAATGAGCTCAGAAAAGGTCGAACCGAATTCCGCAGCGACAAGACGAATATTATTCACCTTGCCATCGGCAAGATGTCGATGGAAGCAGACAAAATCGCCGAGAACCTTACGACGCTCCTGGACGAAATCAACAGGAAGCGGCCCGCAGATGCAAAAGGTGATTTTGTGACATCTGTATTCTTGGCGCCCACCATGGGTCCGAGCGTGCGCGTGTCCACCACCGTCGCTAAAAGCGAGAAGAGGTAATCTATGGCAGCAATGAGAGCTAGCAAAATTCAATCTCCAAAAGTGGAGGCTATCGCCCAGCTCAAAGAGATGGTTGGAAATTCGAACGATTTTATCTTTACCGAGTACCGAGGCCTCACTGTGGAGCAGATTTCCGCCTTGCGGAAACAGCTGCGCGACAAAGGTGCCGAACTGCACGTTGTCAAGAACAACTTTGCGCGCATCGCCTTTGAGGAGCTCGGTTATACCAAGGAAGTTGCGGACCTTCTGGAAGGCCCTACGGCTGTCGCTTTTGTCAAAGTTGATTCCAACGATGTCGCAAAAATACTTCTGGACTTTGCCAAAGATGCGCCTGCGCTTCTGGTCAAAGGTGCGCTTGTGGACAAGAACTTCATGGATGCCAAGCAGATTGAGGCCTTCTCCAAGTTACCTGGCCGCAAACAGCTTATCGCCATGTTGATGTCGACCATGAAGGCGCCTGCGCAGAACCTGGTGTACGTGCTCAACGCCGTACCCACCAAGCTTGTTCGCACGCTTCAGGCGGTTGCAGACAAGAAGGCCGCCGAGGCTTAAGGCAAGGCCTTGCTCGGGCTTCGCCGTTCGATTTTGGGCAAATGACTGTCAGGCTTCGAACAGCTGTCGTTCCTGTCAGTCTTATTCCTGGCTTTCCGTATGGATTAAGCCAATTGTTAGTGTAAGGAGAAGATAATATGGCAGCGTTAACCAAAGAAGAGATTATCGATGCGATCGCGTCCATGACCGTTCTCGAGATCTCCGATCTCGTCAAGGCTATGGAAGAGAAGTTTGGCGTTACGGCAGCCGCACCTGTGGCAGTAGCCGCCGGTCCCGCCGCTGCAGCAGCAGCCCCCGCCGAGGAAAAGACCGAGTTTACGGTCGTCCTTAAGGGTGGCGTTCCTGCCGACAAAAAGATCGCGATTATCAAGGAAGTCCGCGCCATCACCGGCCTTGGTCTGAAGGAAGCCAAAGACCTCGTCGAAGCTGGCGACAAACCCTTGAAAGAGAATGTCTCCAAAGACGAAGCAGAGAAGATCAAGAAGCAGATCACCGATGCTGGTGGGACTGTAGAGATCAAATAAGTAACGACCGATTTTCTTTGCTGTTTGTAATTGCGCTTCCTTGTGTGGCCTTGCAGTTTTGGCTCAAGTCCCTTGCAGGGGAGCGCGGTTTTCTAGAGGCACTTGTTTAGGAGTGAATGTAAAGCGCCCCTAGATGACCAAATGAACCGACCCGCGCGCACATGGGGCGCGCTTTAGGAGGGGTAACGGATGGCATATTCCGAACATAAGATCCAGCGCCAATACATTGGTAAAGATTACCAAGAGGCGATGGAGCTTCCCGATCTTATTGGTATTCAGCTTTCTTCCTTTGAGCACTTTCTGCAGCGGGAAAAATTGCGCAATGGGGAACCGCTCGAAGATATAGGACTACAGGAAGTTTTTAAGGGAACATTCCCGATTGAGAGTCAGTCTGGAGACATGGTCCTGGAATATGAACGCTATAGCCTCGACGAAAACGCGATGAAGTACTCTGAGCTCGAGTGCAAACAAAAAGGGCTTACTTACTCAATCCCGCTTAAGGCTATCATCAACCTTGTTTTCCAGAAAACCGGCGAAATCCGCCAAAAAGAGATTTACTTAGGGGATATCCCCCTCATGACCGATCGTGGCACCTTTATTATCAACGGTGCAGAGCGCGTCGTGGTTTCTCAGATCCACCGTTCGCCGGGCGTCGTTTTTAGCCACGAAAAAGGCGTGTTCTCTGCGCGGCTTATTCCGTACCGGGGAAGCTGGCTGGAATTCGAGATCGATCAGAAAAAAGAACTCATCTACACCAAGATTGACCGCAAAAAGAAGTTTTTGGGCACGCTCTTCTTAAGGGCGATCGGCTTTACGAGCAGAGAAGAGATAATCGCAGCCTTCTACAAGACTGCCGTTTTCCCTATTGGCGAAAGCACCGAAGATAAGGAAAAACTCGTTGGCAAGGTGCTCGCCAAGGCCATTTATATCGATGTGGACGGCGAGAAAAAGAAACTCTTCCGCGCCGGAGAAAAACTCCACTTACATGAACTGGACGAGCTTGCGAACCTTGGCATCGAAGAGATCGAGATAATCGACTTCGACAATCCGGATTCCATGCACAACGAAATGATCCTCAACTGCTTTGAGCGGGAAGACGTTAAGTTGGAGAAGGAAAGCGAGGATCAGGACGAGCCGAGTAAGGCAGACGCCCTGGCAGCTGTCTATTCTACCTTGCAGCCCGGTGAGCCGATTACGGTCGAGGGTGCAGAAAAAGACCTGATGAGCATGTTCTTCTCGGCCCGCAAGTACGATCTTGGCAAGGTTGGCCGCTACAAACTCAACAAAAAATTCAACTACCCTGAGCCAATCCAGGAATTTACCCTCACCAAGACCGATATTGTGGCCACGATGAAGCATCTCATGGACGTGTATTACGGTGAAGCCTCGGTAGACGATATCGATCACCTCGGTAACAGGCGCGTGCGTTCCGTAGGCGAGCTGCTCGCCAACGTTATGAAGAGCGCTTTTGCGCGCATGGAGCGCATTGCTAAGGAAAGGATGGCGCTTAAAGAGGTCGAAACGGTAAAGCCGCAGGACCTTATTTCGATTAAGCCGATCGTTGCAGCGATCAAAGAGTTCTTTGGCTCGTCGCAGCTGTCGCAATTCATGGACCAGGTCAACCCGCTTGCCGAACTTACACATAAACGAAGACTCAATGCCTTAGGCCCAGGTGGCCTTTCGCGTGACCGGGCAGGCTTTGAGGTCCGCGATGTCCACTATACGCATTACGGCCGCATGTGCCCCATCGAGACACCAGAAGGACCAAATATTGGACTTATTGTGTCGCTGGCCACCTATACTACCGTCAACGACTACGGCTTCCTGGAAACGCCCTACCGCAAGGTAAAGAACGGCGTGGTCACCAACGAAGTCGAGTACTTGTCTGCAATAGACGAGGACCGCTACTACGTAGCCCAGGCTTCTGCCAGAATCGACAAAGAAGGGCACTTTTTGGACAACTCCGTGTCTTGCCGACATCAGGGCGATTACACTACCCGGAGCCCAAACGAGATCCAGTACATGGATGTGTCGCCCAAGCAGATCATCTCTGTTTC
>JAFIHQ010000087.1 GCA_017849315.1 Treponema sp. | reverse complement strand
GTATGTGACGAAGGTTTTCGTGGTGCCATAATCGATCTGACTGGGCTCTGCAATGTGGCCCTGTGTAGGACTGGAGACGCGGTGTGTTCCGAAGCAGGTATCGCAATAGACACCCTGGCGGAACAGTACTTGGCGCTGGGGCTGGAGGGCATGGAAGATTTTTACGGCATGCCGGGCACTCTTGGCGGTGCTCTTTTTATGAATGCGCGCTGTTACGAACACGAGATATCGGAGCTCGTAGAAGGTTTTTGGCTCCTTAAAGACTCAAACGGCCATACGCTAGCCCGCAATGGCCGAATCGAAGGTAAGGGTTATTGTCAGTATTTTGCCAACGATCCCTTGCTCTGGGGCTACAAACGCTCGCCCTTTCAACCAGGCGGACCTTATGCAGGCCGTTTGATAGTCTCAGCAAAGCTAAGGGCAAGGCCAGGATCTCCAGAGTCGATAGCGTCTCGCATGAGGTCGCGCAAAAACGATAGGCAGGCCAAAGGCCATTACCGTTATCCTTCTGCAGGCTCGATGTTCAAAAACAACAGGTCGTTCGGCAAACCTACTGGGATGCTGATAGATGGTTTAGGGCTGCGGGGTATGCGGATCGGAGACGCTCAAGTTGCTCCCTGGCATGGCAATATATTCGTCAACCGTGGCTCCGCCCGTGCCAAGGACATGATTGCCCTCATAAAGTCGGTTCGAACTTGCGTATTGGAAGCGTTTGGCTTTGCACTGGAACCGGAGGTTGTTTTTCTGGACGAAAATGGTCCTACCCCGCTCTTCGGCTAGCAGGTTTTTGCTCAAGTTCCGATGCCCGCGAGCCGCATTTTAGCGAGATGCTATCCAAATTGCCTTGCGTTTAAAGGGCTCCAATATTACACTAATCTTATATGAACTCAATAAACGAACCGGCAGGCATCCTTGCCCTCATCACAGGTATTGCAGTATTGGCGCCATATATTTCGGACAAATTCGGTATCCCAATCGTTGCTACCATGACGCTGGCCGGCATTGTTTTAGGACCGCAGGTCTTGGACATTTTGGAACCCAATATTCTGCTGCAGTTTATGGGTTCAATTGGGTTGATCTTTGCGTTTTTTGCGGCCGGTTTGGAGGTGAATGCCCGCATCATACAGAGGCATAAGCAAAAAGTCGCGCTTTTCGGAACAGTGACTTTTCTTCTGCCTTTCGTCATCGGATTTGCTTTCGGCTATCTGGTGCTGCACCAGGGTGCAAAATCTGCCATCCTTTTGGGAGCCTTCCTGGCCTCATCGGGCGCCTTGGCGTCTCATCCTTTTCAGCGAATTGACCTGGCGGGCAGAGATTCCGTTGAGGTGAGCAAAGGGGGAGCCGCCGTCGCCAGTTTTTTGGTGGTGGTGATATTATTCGTACTGAGCGCTTTCTTGCCCAATGGGGATTCATTCTCGATGGGAAGAGAAATCTTGATCTATAGTGTTTTTATTGTGGTCGCAAGCCTAGTGCTGCCTAGAATCGCGTCGCTCATTGCAAGAAAAACCAGAATTCAGGGCACGGTCGACGCCATTTCCTATCTTTTCCTGCTTTTTTCCTGCTCTTATATCGGATTCTTGCTGGGGATTCCCGGATACATAAGCGCTTTTCTGGTGGGCATCCTGATAAGTCCCTATCTTTCTGCGTCAAGGATAACTGCGGGCAGAATCGACTTCCTGGGAAATGCAATCTTTGTGCCTTTCTTGCTCGTCTTTATCGGAATTTCGGCGGATTTTTCGCTTATTTCTTCAGTATATGGACTAATTTTGCTTGTCGTGGGGTCCACCGTGCTCGGGATCGGCAGCAAGTATTTTGCCGCTTGGTTTGCAGCCAAATCTTTTGGATATTCTAAAGCGGACCAGGGAATTCTTTTCGGGTATTCTTCCAACTATTCAGTTTTCTCCATTTCGATCATATCCGTTGCAGGCAGCTTGGGGCTCTTGAATCAGCCTTTGGTTACAGGGGCAATTCTCCTGGTTATCCTTTCGAGCATTCTTGCGTCTGTTGCCGCACGGAATTCCGAATCTGCAATTCTGCCAAGCAGTTCATCAGCTGCAATCCCTCCGCAAGGCAGCAGTCATGGCAACCGCGTTTTGGTCGCTCTCTCCAAGCCGACAACGGCCCCGGCACTTATGGATCTTGGGATTACATTGCGGGGCGCCGATGCAACTACTCCAATATTTCCGCTCGCTGTCGTTTCTAACGATCCAGCAAGCGAAAGCGAAAGCAGACAGTATGCAGAAAACATGCTTGCTGGCGCTGTAATGCAAGGGGCGGCGTCTCAGGTGCCGGTGATTCCGATCTCGCAGAGTTCGGTCAACGTTGCAAAAGGCATTCTGGACGCAGCTTCCGAGCAGGATGCGAACCTCATCATCATCGGATGGAATAAGTCACCTCGGCTGTCCAACGCGTTTTTTGGCTCAGTCATAGATCAGGTTATATCAAGTGGAAATCAAATGGTCGTGGTAGCCAGAACGGTCGAACGCTTACCGGCGTCTCATATAGTTATGGTTGTTCCTCCCCTGTGTGAACAACACCCTGGTTTTGGGGTCACCGTAAAGTCGGTCAGCGCACTCGTACGAAAGAATCAGGCCAAAGCTGTCCTGCTTACGCTTCAGGGCTATGGATCGATTCTGGCGAAGGCGCTGAAGGAGAATGGCTTTCTTGAACCGGTCCAAGTTCTGGAGATCGCTTCCTGGAAGGACATAAATCAAGGGATCAAACAACTGCCGTCGGGCAAAAAGTCCTTCGTGCTGTTGAGCGCCAGACCTTCGGAGCCATCCTGGCATCCGGCGATCGAAAGGCTACCACACCGGATAGGTGAAGAGTTCCCCGATTCAAATTTGCTCATGGTCTACTTTCCGAGTGCCATTGATCGGGAGCAATCCAATGAGGAAGCAGGCGCCTCGCCTCTATCGGGCAGTATGGATTACAAGGAGACTGCACAAGCCAAGCCTGCAACCCAGGAAGATACACAGAGCTCTGGCGCCCCTGCGCAAGATACTTTGAAGATCCTCAAACGGGCAATTGCGAATGGAACGGTAAGAGTGAACATGGAGCACAGCGCAATAGCCGACGCAATTCTTGAGCTTGTGTCCGCAGCATTTCCCTTTGATCGGAAACTGGCGAACAGGTATGGAACGCGTCTTGCGGAGCTTGTTCAGCGCCAACCAATAGAGATTGAACCGGGAGTTATCTTGCTGCACGACAGGGTCCCAGGCATTGAAGAACCAATTGTCTGCCTTGGTGCTCACCGGCAGGGTTTTAGAATTGCGCTCCTGGATAAGCCCGTCGAGGTGATTATTGTTCTTTTTGTGCCCGAGGACCAGCCGCACGAAAAGCATCTGGCCTTCTTGGGACAAATCGCCCACCTTTTTAAGGACCAGGGCTTGGCACGGCGTCTTTTGCAGGCGGACAAACCCGAGGATATTCTGTAAACCCTGTCTGTCGGGCTACCAAACTCCATCTATCAGTTCTATTACTGATTCCTTTACTGGTTCTTTATCAGAATAAACTCCACGCGCCGGTTCTTCCACCGATTCTCCACATCGGTAAAGCTCACAACCGGCTGACTGGAGCCAAGCCCTTGAACACTGAGGCGCCTTGCGTCCACGCCGTGCTGCACAAGCAAGTTCTTGACTACCTCGGCCCGGGCGGTGGAGAGCGGGATTAGCTCCTTTGTCTCCTCCGCCTGGATCTTCGCCTGCGAGTAGCCCAACATCTTGCCGATATTGTTCCCGTGTCCTTCAATCCGAATACGATAGTCCGGGAACTTATTGAGAATTTGTGCAATACGCGCAATGACCTTTTCGTTTCGATCCGTTATCTCGCTCGGCAGTCCAACAAAATCGGCGTAATTAGCTCTAAACACGATTGAAGGCACCTTGATCTTGAGCCTGTCGCCGTCGCGCATTACAAGCACATCTACTGCGACTATGCCGTTTACCGTCGTCACATTGCCAAGAGAGTCGTGTCCAACGAACTTGAAGGGATAGTCGGTGGCGGACTGCACAAGCTCGCCCTTGGAAGACAAACCATTCCACACGATTTTTGCAGGTGGTTGACCTGCGCCACTCCATTCCATGAAGAGTCGCTCGGAACTGGGCGATTCAGGCGACACTGACTCCACCACTGCTTCCTCCATGATGTCGAGCTTCCAATCCACGAGGCTCGCCGCGTTGTCCACATTGATTCCAAAGGTCAACTCGTCGTCGACACCATCTCCATCGGGACTAAAGTAGGCAGGACTTACAGAAATATCTACCTTTGGGGGATTTATGTTGACAATAATGGGTTTGCTGGAGGCCGTTGCAATATCGCCCTTCAGATAATGTACTTCCAGAACACCGACATACTCATCCGGCACAACCTCTCCGCGCATGGTATGACCATCCCAGACGAGTCGGGCGGGGACATCGGAGCCAGTGCCGGTAAAGTAACCCTGTTCTGTCCCCTTCTTATCCTTGAGCGAGAAGCGCCAGGACTCCACGCCCTCACGGTCTTCTACGACAATGCTAAAGGAAACATCATCTCTCACGCCATCGCCGTTCGGCGAAATACCGGTGTCCGAAGCCGTGACGTAGACTCTCGGTTTTGTAATGTCGACGCGTATGCCCGAAAGCGATGCAAAGCCCTTGTTGCCGGCTGCGTCCACCGAACTTACTTCGTAGCTGAATTGCCCTTCCT
>JAFIHQ010000086.1 GCA_017849315.1 Treponema sp. | reverse complement strand
TGGGCACCTTACCTTGGGCGCTCACATCGATCCAAATGTTGTCCGCACCATGAGCTTGGTCAATGGCGCGACAACTAAGGACTTGCGCTATTTCTTGCTGAAGTGGTTTGAATCACAGACCGACGTCGTTTCCGTTGCTCCAATTGGCAACTGGGAAGTTGTGCCTGCGGATCTTGCTGCCCTCGGCAAGGCGACGGATTATCCGTTACTCTATCCAAACAAATAGGCCTGCCGACGACCAAGGATTAAGCACGAGAACTCTAGAATCAAGGCTGTTTTGAATCAAGAATGTAAAAAATAGCAAATTACTTTCAAGAACGGCGTTGGCGTTTATGCCGACGCCGTTTTTTATTTACGGTTCTTACGTCGGTGTTGTTTCATGATTTGCCTAATTTCTTGATACTTAGAGTCTGAGGCAGTATATTTGATCTAAGCAGGGCGTCGTTACCGAGCCTTGCAAATGGGCATCGAGCTTAAAGCTGGTGCACAAAATGGCTTGGGGTAAAACCAAGCCGACGGGCGGAGGTTATCCGCCTACAATCTACTTAGGTTCCCAAGTTAAGGAGGGAGACTATGAAACCGAACAAGCCGTACGTAGACATCAGTTCGTTCTTCGACGACGTATTCGAAGCAGCCAAAGACTTTGGCGAAAAGTTTAAGGATTTTGGCCCAAACTTTGCTGGCCGCGAGAGGGCGGAAGACAGCAACGCAGGCACCGAAGGTTGTGGTTGCGGCTCTGTCAAGGGTGATACATGGTTTGAAGCTCATGCCGAAGACAACACCGACTACTACCCTAATTTTTCCTATCCGCCGATGAATATCTATCTGACGCCGGCACGTGATATTGTTTTCGAATTCGCACTTGCGGGATTTGACGAAAAAAACATCAATCTCACGTTCCAGGGCGACTACATGGTGTTCTCCGCCCGTATCGATACTGAAGAACCTGTCGAGGGACAGCGCTACATCAAGCGCCGACTCAAGATGAAGGACATTGACAAGCAAAAATACTATGTCCCTGCCGACAAGTTCGACCAAACCAAGGTGAAGGCCGTGTTTAAGAATGGTATTCTGCGTGTTGTCATTCCACCCAAAGAGCAGACAGACAACAACGAAGGGATCAAAATCGAAATCGTCCGCGAAGGAGAATAATCAGGCCGACCCCATCAGACTTGGATGTTGAGTTCTTTGATTTTGCGCAGCAGAGTTTTTCGCGTAACAGATATTTGGCGAGCTGCCTTTGACTTATTGCCGTGTGTTAGTTCAAGCGTCTTAAGGATCATTTGACGCTCATAATAGGCGGCTGCATCGGCAGCGAGCTCCTTTAAGGAATGGTAATCTTCTATTTTAATAACACCATTCTCAGAAGTTGCTCTAGAAGCTGTGGAAGGTACAGCGGACGCCAATAAGGGAGACACTGCTGCGCTTTCAGGTAGAATTGCACTGCTTCTTTGTTTGGTATATTCATTTTTGGTGTTTTCAAGTTCTTCATCCCCAAGAATTGTACCTGCACACATTAAGACTCTCTGATGTACCACATTTTGAAGTTCTCGAATGTTCCCAGGCCAATTGTAAGCCAGCCACTGAGCCACTAGAGAAGGGCTAATGCTCTCAATGTTCTTCTTATACTTGCTCGCGTAACCCTGCATAAAGTAGTCGGCGAGCAACGGTATGTCTATGCGACGCTCCCTTAGCGGGGGAAGATGAATTTCGACGGTAGAAATCCTGTAGAAAAGATCATTTCTAAAGTTTTTTGAAGCCATCAATGCCCGCAGATCCTGATTCGTTGCAGCGATAACATGGATATCGACGGTTATCCGACGCGTGCCACCGACGCGCTCAAAAGCGTTTTCTTCCAGAACGCGCAAGAGTTTAGCCTGCACGCTAGGCGACATATCGCCAATCTCATCCAAAAAGAGAGTCCCTTTGTCTGCAAGCTCGAATTTGCCAAGCTTCCGCTCTATAGCCCCAGTAAAAGCACCCTTCTCGTGGCCGAAGAGTTCACTCAAGAGAAGATCTTCGGACAGCGCTGCACAGTTAATGCTAACAAATGGGCCATCGCGCCTGTCTCCGGTAAAGTGAATATAACGCGCCAAGACTTCCTTCCCCGTTCCCGACTCGCCACAGAGAAGAATCGTTGCACGGCTATTCTTCACATTGTCGAGTCGAGCCAGTATCCGTTGCATTTCGGGGTCCTGGGTAATGATCTCATGGTCATAGACATTATTGAGTAATTCCTTTTTTAAGTAATAATTATCCTTTCGAAGTCTGCGTAGTTCGAGATTTCTTTTTACAATTTCCAGCAAAGTGTCATTGTCGACCGGCTTGAGTACATAGTCGGCCGCACCGCGTTTCATGGCATCGATGGCCGACTCTATGCTCCCGTAACCGGTGATCATTATGACCGGCATATCTGGCTCTTCGTTTCGCAGCCACGACAACATTTCGATCCCCGATTCGCCCCCTTTCAGCCGAACGTCGACAATAGCAACATCGAGGTGAGATCTATTCGTAATCATCATCGCTGTGGAGATATTCTCTGCAGTTTCTACTTGGAACGATTCACTTTCAAAGAACCGCCTGAGCCCATGCAATATTCCTATTTCGTCATCCACAATAAGAATTCGAGCTTTAGTGACCGTAGACATGCACCTATTGTACCTTGACTATTCATAACGCGCAAATAAAACGATGTTGCGACACACAGATTCTGAAACACAAAACACGCCAAGAGAGACTCTGAACCAGCACGCAAGATGCGCTTAAGAAACCGAGCCTTCTGTGGCAGGAAGAAGAATACGGACTTCCGTACCTTGCCCTTCGGAACTTTTCACGTTCACAGTTCCTTGAATCTTTGAGACCAATCCATAAACCACCGACAGACCCAGCCCACTATTGCCATGTTCTGCTTTTGTAGAAAAGAAAGGATCGAAAACTCTCGGTAAAAGCTCCATAGGTATGCCTTTTCCCGTATCGCTTACTACCAGTTCGACTCGCCCATCGGAGGCTTTTTTTGTCTCTATGGTAATCTTGCCGGCGGTATCTATCGCTTCGAGGCTGTTCATAATCAGATTAAGAATGATCTGTTTACATTCGTCTTCTCCGATCAAAGCCTGGGGAAGGTTGGGCTCCAAGTCTGCACTAATCTCCACACCGCTCTTCTTGCTGATCGAATAGCCTAGCAATTGCAACAAGTCTGTGATTACCTCATTTAGGTCACTGACCGAACTTTCCACCTTGTTTGCTGACGAAAACTCAAGCAGATTCCTTACAATCCGTGCAATTCGCTTGGTTTCCTTTTCAATGATCAGGAGGTCATCGATCGTGGCCTGATCTCTTTCCGTTCTGATGAGGTTTTGGACATTCGCCAAAATGGACCCAAGTGGGTTATTAATCTCATGCGCCACACCTGCTGACAAGATACTGATACTTGCAAGCTTTTCGGCTTGTCGCATCTTGTCTTCATAGGCAATTCTTCTTGTAACGTCCTCGACAATCATGATGCAATGCATAAGGTTTTGTGTCGCATTTGCGGTAGAATTCAAGCCAGACGGTGACACTAGAGAATCTTGAAGTAAGGGATAGAGTTTTATCTCAAAAGTCTCGCCAGCCGGAGTACGCCTCGTCTGCGATACCGAGGGCAAAGCCCCTGAAATCACCGCTCGAATACTCTCGTGTATCGGGGCATCAAAGAGATTTATTGATAATTCGTCTATATTTTTCCCAACGACTGCATCTACCCCAACACCAAGATAGTCCAGAAATGCCTTGTTGGCTTTTTCGACCTTGAAGACCGAGTCAATGACGAGAATACGTTCCTGAATCGAATCAAAGATCTTGTCGTCGTAGTCTTTGATACGCACTATCTCTCTTAGGTGCGCCGAAAGCGAGGCTTTGTCCGCATCAAGTTGCGCCGACATTTCGTTGAAACCCTGGAACAGCTCGCCTATCTCCCCTCGTCGTGGTCCATCAAGCAGAATGGCTTTCTTCCCAGATTTCAATTGTGACATTGCCTTGGAAAGCTTGCTGATTGGATCGGTGACCGCCTTACTGAGCAGCGCGCTGACGAGGGCTGTAAATAATGCGATTACGAGGGAAGCTGCCAAGATTGACCTGTTAATAAAGGCGATTTTGTTTCGTGCATCGATCAAAGAAAAATAACTGCAAACGTAGAGGGTAGCCTCGCTCTCCGTTCTATCTGCCCCTGCAATTCGCGCTGGGCCAGACTGTTGTATCACCATCAAATATGGGATCCCATCTTCTTGAATATTGTCGAGCACATAATAAGAAGTAGTGAGCGACGTCTTCCCCAGCCATTTTCGGAATTCGGTCCCACCAATCGTCCCTGTTGCAAAATAGTCATCGACCGATATTACGACTTTGCTGTTGAGGTTGCCAGTCAGTTGCCTGCATAAAGCCTCATCCACCTTCTTTAGTATGAACAAATCCAGGAACTTACCCTCAGAACCGTGAACTCGAACGTTACCACATAGGTACAAATCTCTCTTGGAGGCTAGGACTTCCACATAAGGGTGCTCTTTTGTAATTGTAAGATCCGAGATTGAAGATAAAGGTGGTATCTGATCTTGCTCCGGCACATCCGTCAAGCTCATTACGCTCGTCGCCTGCGACCAACCTGATTTTACGGCCACGAATTCAGCTCCACTCTGTGCGGTTATCCGCCGTATATATGAAAGAAGCTGATCACTCAAGCTGGCACCTCTCTGAGCCGCGATCATGCCAGCCAGTTCTTTGCTTTTACTGATATCGACAATCAAACCCCAAAGCGATCGTTTCCATGAATTGAAATTATCATAGACGTTCGATGCCTCGGCCTTCGCCTCTTTGTAGCTCTCCTGGTCCTGACTTCTTCCCACGCTGCCGGAAATAAGCACGGTGAGCAGTACAGCCTGCAGCACGATTACGCCAAGAAAAGAAAAATACGTCCGATGAAAGACTTTCATTTATCCTTCACAGAGCAAACAGCTACTGGTTTGTGCTTAAGCTCCGAATTCCGCATATTGTACACCATCTTGCTATCGGTCGTTATTATTGACCATTTCTGCGCCGACAATAAGACTCACAATTTCCTCAGATGTCGTTTCTTGGGTCAAACGTTCACCTACTTTGACACCGCGCCTCATGACAATAATCCTGTCCGCAACTTGAAAAACGTCGTACATCTGATGACTAATAATTATAATGGCAATGCCCTGCTTCCTGAGGGAGCTGACCAGATCGAGTACCTTCTTCTGTTCAGAAATGCCGAGCGCTGCGGTTGGCTCATCCATAATTAGGACTTTGGCGTTCCAGTAAATTGACCTGGATATGGCCACCGCCTGTCGTTGCCCACCGGAGAGGTTGCGAATATTTGCTTTTAACGAAGGAATTCGAATATCCAGTTCCTCGAGGATCTTCTCAGATTCCTTAGTCATATAGTCGTTATTGAGTACCTTGAACCAACCTAGGACCTTGCGCGTCGTTTCTCTGCCAAGAAAAATGTTGGAAGGAACATCCATGTTCTCCGCCAAGGCGAGATCTTGATAAATAGTCTCTATTCCCTTAGCAATTGCATCTCGAGGCGAAGCAATCTCGACCTTGTTGCCAGCCAAATAGATTTCACCGTCGTCCGGCGTATAGACACCCGATATCATCTTGATAAGCGTCGACTTGCCAGCGCCATTATCGCCAAGGAGAGCAACAACCTCGCCGGGTTCTATGCCGAGGCTCACATGGTCCACAGCAACAAGACCACCGAACCGCTTGGTTAAGTTTCTTGTCTCCAAAATATACGACATCCAATGCCTCCTCGGTATACTCAACGTTTCAAGCTGGGGAAAGACTGATCGATAATAACAGCCATTATCAAAATCACCCCAACCAAAACATACGTGGTAAAAGTCTGCAGACCTATTATACGAAGTCCCGTCTCCAGTATTGCAATAATGAGAGCCCCAAGAATGGTTCTGCCCACCGAACCAGATCCTCCGGCCATACTCGCCCCGCCGATTACGACTGCAGCTATGGCCTCCAGCACCATGTTTGCGCCAGCGTCCGGCTTGCCGGTAATATACTTCATTACGTACGTAATTCCTGCGAGCGAAGCAAAGAAAGACGAGATAGTATACGTTTTGACGAGTTCATGCTTTACGTTTATGCCGGATCGAATCGCAGCATCCATGTTGCCACCAATGGCATAGAGATGCCGCCCAAATCTAGTTCGCTTAAGAACAAAAGCAAAAATCCCAATAAAAACAAAGGAAAACACCGCCATGTTGGGTATTATTTCCCATACATGCTGGCCCCGTTGTACCTGTGGACGGGAAAAGAAAGTCCAAACCCCTGACGGCGGAATATAAAGAAGCGAGCCGTTTCCTATGTCACCAGCCAAGGATGGCAAGTTTTTTGTGGGAATACCCTGTGTCAGAAGCTCCGAAACACCATGGGTAACGCCCAACATAGCAAAAGTCGCGATGAATGCCGGGACCCTAAGATAGGCGACGAGCCAACCATTGATTAGTCCAGGCAACAGCCCTACGAGGATAGTGAGTGCAGCCCCAAGAAGTATGCTCAGAAGAGGAGGTAAGCCAACACTAGTTAGTGCGACGATCGATTTAGATGCGACCACAGTCGCAAATCCCATAACGAAACCAACTGAAAGATCAATGCCACCAGTAATAATGACAAACAACTCGGCTATTGCAAGCAAGAAAACTTCTGTGCCGTTAAAAAGAATGAGTTGCACGGTTTCCATGCTGAAAAAAGCGCTATTAGCAAGCGAAAATACTATGAGCTCGAGCAATATGAAAAGAACAACCCAACTGTTGCCTAAAAGATAGCCTATGCCGCCATCTGAGAATGCTTTTGTAATGGGTCTGCCGCCACTATCACCTTTCATCGTTCCTCCAGATTCAAGTCAAATACCTAGAAAAGATCTGGGAAAGCTCTATCTATCACAACCGCAATAACGAGCAGGATCCCAACTCCGATATACCGGTAGAAAGCTGAGACACCCATTATTTGCAAGCCATTTTCCAGTACAGCCAGAACCAGAACACCGACTGCCGTACCCAATATCCTGCCTTTACCGCCAGTCAAGCTGGCCCCGCCAATAACGACAGCCGCTACTGCCATGAGTTCGTAGTTGGCGCCTGAAGGTGTGTAATTTCCAATCCCCGTCTGAAACAGATTGAAAAGACCAGCTATGCCCGCCAAGAACGAGGAAATTGTATATATGGCAATCAAGTGCCTATTGACATTGATGCCTGACCGAACAGCCGCATCCATGCTGCCTCCGATCGCATAGGTATGTCTGCCAAAAGCTGTACGGCGCAGGACAAAACTGACTACCAGAAGGACAACTAGAATAAGGAAAAGCGAGTTCGGAAAAAGTCGAATCAACTGTCTGATATTCGTGTCTGCAATATATGATGGCTTTTGAAAAAAGCTCACGGATTTCCCTGGGTCAATATAAAAAACGAATCCGTTCCCGATTTTATTGATTATTTCGGGTGCTCCCATAACGGGCATAAACCCATCCGAAAGAAAAAGAGTCACTCCATTACAAATTCCCCACATGCCCATGGTGGCGATAAATGAGGGCACCTTAAATCGCGTTATTACGATTCCGTTGACGAAACCCGGTAGTAAAGAAACAATCACTGCGGCACAGCACCCCAACAAGACAACAGAGACCGTCGGCAGGCCGGCAACGGACAAGACCTGCATTACTTTGGCTCCAAGCACGGATGCAAGACCATAGACATAGCCGACAGAAAGATCAATGCCTCCCGTTATTACCACCAGAGTCTCAGCGACAGCTAACAGGAAGGAACCTGTCGACAGATGCAATATGTTCTGGAAGTTGACAATATCGAAAAAGCCCCTACTTGTGAGGCTAAAGACTATTGTCATCAGAATGAGAAAGCATAAGGCCCAGTTCCGTGCGATGTTCTTTCCGAATCCTGTTTCGAAAAAACCTTGTTGGACCGCATTCTTTGATTCCGACAAGTCATCCTCCTCACCAAGCCCGCCTTTTTTTGCCGACGGCATAAAAAAGGCGGGCAACACTCTTGGAATAATTCTTAACTCTTCGTATCAACAGCTAGGATCGCTGACGTTATTGATAAATGTACTGTGCCATCGCTGGGTCGTTCACATTGTCTTTCGTGAAAAATTCGAAACCAGGAATAACCTTCTTGGGGACCTGAACCTTTTGAGTGAGGTACTTATACATCCACTCAACCGCGAGCGATCCCATTTCTGCCGGCTTCTGTGCAAGGACCAGATCCACTACGCCCTTTCTAAGATTGTCGATATTGCTGACAGTCGCATCCCAAGAAGCGATTTTGACGGCGCCTACCAAACCGGCATTGACGACTGCCTGATTGGCTCCTTGCGCACTGAAGACGTTCACGCCGAAAATGCCGACAATATCCTTGTCCTTCTGCAGAGCGGCCAAAGTCTGTTCCTGGGCCTTCTGCTGAACATCGAGGCACCACTCAACACCAACCAATTTCATATTCGGAAACTCAGCGATCCCCTTCTTGAATCCCGCAACTCGGGCTGCGACAGAAGAAGCGTCTGGGTTGGTTGCTTGGCAATAGACTTTACCTTTTTCGCCAACCAGTTTTGCAAGATGCTCAGCAACTTGTTTGCCACCAAGTTCATTATCTGAACCGATGTAAGAAAGAGGGAAATTGTAGTCAGTATTGGGTTTGGAATAATCGCCATCACCGAGGAAAGTATCTACCGTTATGATCTCAATACCTTTATCGTAAACGGCCTTAAGTGGAGCCTTGAGGGCATCAACCGACGTTGGGGCAATGAGGAGACCTTGAAAACCGCCGCGTTGGACGGCAGCCTGAAGGATTGGCACCTGATACTCGGGACCCCAAGCCTTTGGATACTCTGCAACGATCAGATTGATACCGAGTTCCTTACATTTCGCCCTAATCCCTTTTTCCATGGTGGTGTAGAAAGGATCCTGAACGCCGGGCATGAAAAGGAAGGTCAACTGTTGTTTCTGTGCCACAGCTGGCATTACTGTAAGCGATGCGAGCAGAACGGCAATGACAATGGCATACCTTTTCTTCATGGTAGCCTCCTTAAGAGAGATTCCGGGCAACAGAATTCAAACACCGAGATCCAATGGGTAACTGCATGTATCTGTACCCGGCAGTTGTTTCCAACCAAGTTACTTACTGCAAAATACGTGCCAAATCAAAAAATCAAAAACAATCCCAAAAAAACCCAACATTTGGCTCTTTTTATACCGGAAAAGAGTGTCATTCTGCACTTATTCCGCTCCGTCTGGCTACGTCACACGCCCCCAAGTCAGCAATTCTGTTTATTTCCTGACACACAGACGCCGAGTAAGTATGTACCGGAATATACAGCACACGCCGTATCTCGTTTTATGTCACATCGTGCGTGTAGCAATAACGTCGATCCCGGTGCCAAGCGCATCGTGAAGAACCGCTTGCCCGGCCGTAACGGGTAGTTTGACCTTAAGCGCATAGATTTGGGAAAGAAGCTCAGGGATTCTCTCTTTGGGAAAAGCTGCAGTTGTTCTTACCGGCACGCGACGGGGACGGTAGATATTTTCAGAATAATAAGAATTTGCAACGCCAGAAGACATATCTATGGCACAAGTTGCAGTAACGACGCGGCGCGGCGAAAGGATTTCTTCTTTTGCGTATGCTTCGCCGCGATGGCAGCGATTCCCTGTTACAGCAATTTCTGTGTCCGAAATCTGCTCAATGTGAAGGTGACATCCCATCGGGCAGGTAATGCATATCATTTCGCTCATTTTCCCTTCCTCAAAGAATCGATATCTCGACCGAAGCATCTATGCCTGCGCTCTCCAACTCCTTAGGCCCCAGGTTGAGGCTGAGCATTTCGGAAGGCTGGACATGCTGCTTCTTGATGCTTCGCACAACGCGGTTATCGACCTTGACTTCGAGCACAGCGTCGTTTTTAACTACGAGACTGCGCAGGTAAAGTTTATTGTCCCGAGATGGATTGACGCGAGATGGATTGACATAGCGAACGTTGGCTCCTGTCTTTATTTTGAGCTCTTTCTGAGGCCGAACCCCAGAAAGCCAGTCCGCAGCAAAGCCGCCTGCACGTCGGGATTCCTCGACCACAAAATCCACAAGATCGTGCACATGCAAGACATTGCCGCAGGCAAAAACGCCCGGAATATTCGTCATAAGTGAAGAATCGACCCAAGGGCCGTTCGTCGCAGGATTAATTTCTATACCAGCCTTTTTGGAGAGTTCGTTTTCCGGTATGAGCCCCACGGACAGCAACAGCGTATCACAATCGATCTTAAAGCTCTTGTCGTAATCCACTGCGCCGTTCTCGATCGGCGTTACTTCGATACCTTCAACTCTGTCTGCACCAAAAATGTTCGTTGTCTGATGTGACAAATAGAGTGGGATATTGAAGTCGTTCAAACACTGAACAATATTGCGCGTGAGCCCGCTTGGATAAGGCAGAATTTCTACAACCGCATGAACCTTACAGCCCACCCAGGAAAGTCGCCGCGCCATGATGAGCCCGATATCACCGGAGCCAATGATGACGACGTCTTTGCCAGGTATGTAGCCATCGATATTGACAAGCCGCTGAGCAAGGCCAGCTGTGAAAATGCCCGCGGGACGGGTACCCGGTATGCGGATATTGCCGCGGTTACGTTCGCGGCAACCCATCGCAAGCACCACAGCCCGTGCACGTATTTCGATGACTCCCTGTACAGAAGACACGCAATGCACCACACGACTGTCGCCCTCGACCTTCAGGTCCAAAACCGTGGTTCCGGTCAACATTGGAATGTCGAGTGAAGACGCCTTGGAATGAACGCGTTGTGCGAACTCAGGTCCGGAGAGTTCTTCATTGAATTCGATAAGGCCAAAACCGTTATGGATGCATTGCATCAGAATGCCACCCATCTCCTCGTCACGGTCCAGAACGACAACCGAAAAACCACGACTTTTTAGTTCACAGGCGGCTGACATGCCTGCCGCTCCTCCACCAATTACGACTGCGTCAATCTGTATGCTTTTCATAGTTCGCCCTTTAATTCAAAACTGTTGCCGCCACGCTTCGTGATCTGGTCGTAGCTCATGCCGGTTTCCCGCATAAGTATTTTGATGATGCGATAGGTGCAGAATGCACCTTGGCAGCGGCCCATTTGCGCGCGCGTAAAGTACTTGATGCCGTCCAGGGTTGTGTGCCCCGCGCGAATTGCAGCTACAATCTCAGCTTCGCTTACCTGTTCACAGCGGCAGACAATATCACCGTAGGCAGGATCCTCCTTGACTAGGCCATCCAAGACATAAGGATCAATATCGCGCACCCGGGGTGTCTTCTTTACGTAGGGATCCCAATCCGTACGCTCGACAAGACGCAAGCCGTCCTTTTTGAGCAGGTCTTTGACGTACTCCCCAATAGCAGGGCTCGCCGTAAGCCCAGGCGACTGAATGGCAGCGACTTGCACTAAGTGTGGTGCTTTTTTCGAAATATCGATATAGAAGTCCTCGCCATAAACAGGGCGCAAACCGGCAAAACTCGTTATGACATCGTTTTCTGAAATGCCGGGAACCATCGTTCTAGCCGTCTGAAGTACCGAACTTAAGGCTTGGCGAGTGGTGGCAAAATCCTCTTTGTCGTCAACATCGCTGGCCGTAGGGCCAAGAAGTACTGTACCTTCGACTGTGGGGACAACAAGAATTCCTTTAGAGAGCGTCGTAGGCACAGGGAAAACAACTCGGTGCGGTTTTACCTTGGCGCTTCGATCCAGGAGATAGTATTCACCTTTGCGGGGACGAATATGAAAAACCTCTCCACCAAAGGCAGCCGAGATGGCATCGGCATAAAGGCCTGCGGCGTTGACGACATAGCGTGCCTGAATCTGGCGACCATCGGCACCGGTAACCAGCCAAAGATCGTCTTGCCGAGTTGCGCTTTCAACCTTGAACTGACCGAGCACCTGTACGCCATTCTTGCGCGCAGACTCAACAAGAGAAAAAACAAAACGATACGGTTCAACGATGCCACCGCCAGGAGCGTACAGGCCGCCCACAGTGTCGGGACTCAAGGTGGGCTCCAGTTCAAGCATGCGCTCCCGCGAGCACATTTCGATGCCGATAGCCCCGTTCTCGACGCCCTGCCAGTAAAGTTGCTCGATCGCGCGCATTTCGTCTTCGTGAAAGGCCACAACCACGACACCACAGCGTTCGAACGGGAAGTCGAGCTCCTGGTGGAGCCTGTCGAACATCATGGCACCTTCCAGTTCAAGACGGGCCTTCAAATACTTCTTATTGTGATGGAAACCACCATGGATAATTCCAGAGTTAGCCTTACTGGTTCCTAAGGAGACGTCGATTTCTTTTTCCAGCAGAGCCACTTTGAGCTCGTATTGAGAGAGCTTCCTTGCAATATTTGCACCGCAAACACCTGCACCAACTATGGCGACATCAAAGACTTCAGGCATTAAATGCACCTTCCTTTGTCAAAATACACTTGTCAAAATACACTGAACACCTAGGTTATCAGTGGTTTGCGTTGTGGGCAAGTAAAAAATACTAGCAAATTTACGAAGGCAACGCTACTATCAACGCATGCTGCCATTACAAGCTCTGCGTCCAGAAGATGCTCAAAGCGTCCAAATCGTCCTGATGGACATAGATGACACCCTTACAACCAATGGTAAACTGACTCAAGAAAGCTACGCGGCCCTATGGCAGCTCCACGATGCAGGCCTTAAAGTGATCCCTATTACAGGCCGGCCGGCCGGCTGGTGCGACCTCATCGCGCGCGAATGGCCCGTCGACGGCGTCGTCGGCGAGAACGGAGCCTTCGCCTTCTGGGAGGCCCAGGGCCGGCGCCTCCACACCTTGACCCACCCCAACGCCGTCCGCAACGACGCGCCGGCCCTGCAACGGGTCCTTGGGCGCGCGCTCGCGCAGGTCCCGGGCAGCCGGCCGGCCCGCGACCAGTTTGCCCGCCTCTACGACCTCGCCATCGATTTTGCCGAGGAAGAGCCTGTTTTGCCCTTTGAGTCTGCCCTCGCCATAAAAAAAATCTGCGATGAAGAAGGCGTCAGGGCCAAGATCAGCTCTATCCATGTCAACGCCTGGCTTGGCGACTACGACAAACTCTCCATGACCACACGTTTC
The DNA here is from genome assembly GCA_017849315.1 of Treponema sp. Taxonomy (GTDB): domain Bacteria; phylum Spirochaetota; class Spirochaetia; order Treponematales; family Rectinemataceae; genus JAFIHQ01. Next base: position 2,593 of record JAFIHQ010000086.1, on the reverse strand, counting down.
CTTGCAGCCCGTTTTGGCTACGACGACGAAACTGACAAAGCTCGAGTGGTTTTTGTAGGCGATTCTCCCAACGACGAGCCCATGTTCGCTTATTTTCCCCTAACCTGCGGCGTAGCCAACCTTCTGAACTACGAAAGTCACATCCTTCACAAACCGACCTTCCTGACTTCGGCACCGCAAGGGGCAGGATTCGCCGAGTTCGCACGAACACTTATCTCTAGACGCGGGTCCAAACCCGAGGCCTAGAAAAACCCTGCAACGTACCCTTTGGCTGACTTGACCTTGACCGAGGTTGTCCTCATTATGATTGCCGAATGGTTCGCTTCCTTTTGGAGCGATTAAAAGGGAATCCTGGTGAAATTCCAGAGCTACCCCGTAGCGGTAACCGAGAACGAACGCTGTCATAAGCACTGGAGCAAGTCAAAAACTCTGGGAAGCGACAGCCAGTAGGAATCCAGCATTTGCTGAAAAGCTCGCAAGCCCGAAGACCTGCCATCCCTCATCCACAAAATCTCGTTGTGGGTGAGTAGACTCAAACAACCTCGCGGGAGGCGGAAGTCTGTTTTGAAGCAAAGAATTCGCAGAATCTGGAATTTATATTCAGATAGGACGATCGCTATCGTCGTTTCCCTAGCGCTTCATGGGGCTCTTTTTCTTTTGCCACCAGTTTCTATAGCTACAACTAACACTGTCACGCACCAGAAGAGGGTCTCAGTCGATCTTATTCTTGATACAGATAAAACCTCTATGTCAGGTACATCAAGGAATGCGCCTAAAGACAATAAAGACGACAAAGCCACGTTGCACGACGCACTACCCCGCGATCCAACGCCGAGCCACCCTACGCTTGTTCCATCTCTTGCTTCTACAGGTAAAGACGCCGCCAACGTACCGGTTACGCCAGTTAGTCAGGATATGTCGCGCAAGGAAGAGAGTTCGCCCAAGGAAGAGAGTTCGGCCAGACAAGATGCCTCACCCAAACAGGAAGCCCGAGCGCCTGCGCCTATCCTTCTGCCTTCTTCGAATGTCATATCGAGTTCTGTATCGAAGTCATTGCCAAATGCGCCCCAGAAAGAAACCCGCAAAAACCAGCAGCAGAACGGCACACTGGCGTTTTCTGATCAGCTTGCAACTATCCCATCCAAAGCCGATTCCACTGTAGCTTCGACAGGGCGTGCTACAACACTCAGCTCGCCACCCAGCCTGGCACCTGCTACAGCTTCGTCACCCGCGACAGGCGAAGGCATAAAAACGGCGGCGCAGGAGGCTCCCGCCGCTCCAACCGAGTTGGGCTTTCTTGCTAATCCCCCGGAAACTACAATTTCTGAACCTAATCCTTTTAGTGGCACCACAGGCATCAACTATACAAATAATTATAAAGAAAACACTTATACCAATATCGATAATCAGAATAGCAGCGATGGGAAAGATCACCCCTCTATAGGGGCATTCGTCTACAGCCAGAGTGCAACAGATCAAGTTTTAGTCAATCCGATTGGCACAAACCAAACTGGCACAGATAAAGTTTCAGCAACTCAAAGTGTGGAAAACCAGAATGAGACAAGCCAAGTTGCTACAAAGCAGGCCCTAACAAATCAGGTTACGCCAGGCGGAGAATCCCCTTCTTCTGGTTCAACCTCTCTGGTAGCTCAATCGGCTCAACCTACCACCAAACCCGCATCCCGCATAACCTCTGCTCAGGAAATTCTAGACCTTCTTTCGGAACAGCTTTCTACAAAGAAAACCTATCCAGACGCGGCAAGGCAGCGCCACATCGAAGGCAAAGTCCGTGTGGGCATGAGCATAGCAGCCGATGGCTCACTTAAGTCAGTTCGAGTCCTAGCAAAATCCGGCAGCACGATTCTGGATCGCGCCGCCGTAACCCTTGTGAGTGAACTCTTCCCGCTTTCAAAGCAGCTTGAGAAAGCTATGGACGTCGCTGTGACCATCGAATACAAGCTGGTAGAATAGCTTTAGAACAGCTCCTTTACAACAAGCGCGTCATAATTACTCCCTGATTCCAATATTGGTGACGAACTCGCCAGTTTTACCCACCGTGATCGCCTTAACATCGTCTCCACTGGAAGAAAATCGATACACGGTGTTGGCACCATCCGGTACGTAAGCGTACCCGTCGTGTATGTTGACGTCAAAGGATCCAAACGATTTACCATCGAAGGTGACCTCTGCTTTTGCTGCTGTAGTGTGTGACCCTGCCGATCTTGGCTGTTGGCCAGAAAGTTCGACAAGATAGGTATGAGAGTAACCAGTTGCTACAAGCTTCGTTTGGCCAAAAGCTGCAAGTCTTGCTGCCGACAGATCAGAAATAACGGTGGTCACAGCGTCGTCCGCACTTGCACTTGCCGGTATAAAATCGATCGACCCGGGTAACGGATTCCAGTTCGCGTCGTATCCTCCCGTATTGGCTACAAAGACTCCCGCATCGGCATCTCCATCGCCGTCGTAATCGTACTTGCCCGCCAAGAGTCCCGTCGTGCCTTTTGTTTTTGCCGCAAAAGTAGATTCAACCGCTGTCCCATTTGCATCCAGCCGATAGACAACATTGTTTGCGTTGTCTGCAACGTAGACTCTG
>JAFIHQ010000085.1 GCA_017849315.1 Treponema sp. | reverse complement strand
GCGTGCACGTAGGCTTGGTAGCCCCCAATGCCGATATCCAGAATGCGTTTCATGTTGGCTGCAATGTGGCCGTCGCCTGCCGTCATGTTGCCTTCGGCGTGGACAATGCCGGACTCGTTGATGGCCTTCAGTTCGGGAGTGAAGTTTGCGTTGGCCCTGTCTTCCAGGGTGCGGCCTTTCCACCAGGAGCACAGTTCCTTGATCTCGGCCTTCAGTTCGGGTGTGGCGCCATAGGACTCCGCTGGCCTGTTGTCGATACTATCGATTTCATTAAAGATCCAGTTAACGGCGTACTCAGGAAAGATTGCGGCCGATTTTGCCCGCGAGGCTGTGTTGCCGACGATGAGTTCACCTTCGTTGATATAGATTGTGCTATCTTCCAAGGTCTTTCTTAGCGCGAGGGCGCGTTTCCTAACGATGGGCAAGGCCTCGTTTTCCTGGTAGACGCGTGTATAGATTTGAGCTCTCTCTATACAGAGCCGAGGTTCTGCAGAAAGGAGCGAATCTCTTAATTTCTCAAGACGATCGTTCACCTCATCCTCCTATCGATATTGCAAGGCCAAGCGACTGGCCAAATTCGACATACTGTTGCAACCGCGCTTCCTCGACACGTAGCCCTAAGCGGAAAGTATATTCTTTTCCCAAGCGGGCGTACTTACTTGCTCCCAAGTCGTGGTAGGGCAGCAAGTCGACGTGCAAGGGCAACGAAAGTCCTGCTGCGAAATCGAGAATTCTCCGCATCGAAATTTCGTCGTCGTTGAACCCTGGTATGACCGGTACTCGAATCGTCAGGTCCGCGCCGTGCGCGGCGAGGTATTTCAAATTGCCCGCTACAAGGGGAAAGTCCGCACCGGTCCAGGCTCCTAAAGTATCAGGGTCGACATGTTTGAGGTCGGTGAACCAATGGAAGGGCAGCTGCGCGGCCCGTTCGACGTGGGCACGCGACACTGCCAGCGATGTTTCGATGGCGATATCGATGTCTTCTTCCAGTGCCGTCTGTGCGAGCGCCAATGCAAAGTCCGGTTGCGCCAGCGGTTCGCCCCCGGACAAGGTCAGCCCGCCGCCCGACTGGTCGTAGAATTGTTTGTCTTTGCGAACCTCCGCCATGATTTCTTCAATACTCGCTTCCCGCCCTGCCACTTGCAAGGCCAACGCTGGGCAGACATTGGAAAGCCTCAATGGCGCCGGACGTTTGCGGTCTATCAGGATGCCGCCATTCAGGTCCTTGCTTAAGAAGGGCGCCCATCCTTTTTGGTGGGGAGTATGCCGATCTGTCGCGTCAGCCTGGATCATCTTGTTTTCCGCATCGATGCAGGTCCAGCAGTTGAGGCAATGTGCCCTGGTATACAAGAACTCCGGATTAAACGACTGGCTTTCCGGATTCTCGCACCAACGGCAGACTAGCGGACATCCCTTGAAGAAAACCACCGTCCGTATGCCTGGACCGTCGTGTGTCGAGAACCGCTGGATGTCGAATATCATCTTAGCCCTAGAATACGCATATTATTTCGTTATGTCAATATATACTTTCAAATGAAATTATAATAGGGCATAGGCATGACTCCACGCTTGGATATCTCAATATGCAAAAAAACATGGATAAAGATGCAAAAAATTCTGACATTTTGTATTTTTCCTCTTGACACCTAAGAAAGAGAGGTAATAACATGTCTGCAGACATTATAGGATGTATTATAACATGCTTCCAAGTGAAGCAAGCCGGAAGGGGGAAGAATATGGCTACTGATTATGAAGAAATACTTGGTACCGCAATTAGTGCTGCTGCAAATCTTAAGCCTAGGAATATTTACTTTGTCGGTTGTGGTGGGTCGTTAGCATATATGATTCACCAGCAATACATTATTGATCGCGAAACGGAGATCCCCTCCCGTGTACTGAACTCCAACGAATTTATCCATAGAAATCCTAAAGCCTTTGGCAAAGATTCGCTCGTTGTACTGTGCAGCCACTCGGGTACGACACCCGAAACAGTAGCCGCCGCGACTTTTGCGCGTCAAAAGGGCGCTTTAACGGTAGCGTATACGTATGCAGAAAACTCTGCCCTTTGGAACGCAGCCGAATATCCTGTGCTTTACGATTGGGGTCCAGAATCCGACGCCTATAATCACAAATCTGGAATGGCGCTTCGCTTTATTTTTGGATTCTTGCAGGCCATGTATCCTTCAAGCGTCTATAAAACTGCCATTGAGGTGACAAAGAACTTGCAATCGATCTATACGACCAATAAAGGGAAGTTTGCAGAAAAAGCGGTACAGTGGGGGAGCACTTATAAGCGTTCTCCGCTGATATACACTATGGGTTCCGGTCCGGTTTATGGCGAAGCCTATTCTTTTGCAATTTGCCTTTTGCAGGAGATGCAGTGGGTGAATTCAGCAGCAATTCATTCCGGCGAGTATTTCCATGGTCCATTTGAAATCACCGACTATGATGTGCCATTTTTACTTTTCAAAACAGTTGGTGAAACCCGCCCGCTAGACGAGAGAGCAGAAGCATTTGCCAGAAAATTCTCCAAGGAGGTTACGACGGTAGATGCGGCTGATTTCGACTGGCAGAATATTCCGGAAGGGCTCAGGACCTATTTCGCTGCACCGATTTTTGGTGCAGTTACGCGCGTTTATGCTGAACAACTCGCCGAAAATAGAGGTCATCCACTTTCAGTACGCCGGTATATGTGGAAGATGCAGTACTAAGCATAAAGCCAGAATAGGGCTACAAGGCATTAATGCATTAGGGTACTGAGGCAAAAAAGGTTATTCGCCGTACGTTGTACGGAGCGTATATAAGGGAGGCAAGAATGAAAAACAAGATGAGAGTCATGGTATGTGTACTTCTCGCTGTTGCTTCGATCGCTGGCGCGCAGCAGAAGGTGACCATCAAATTCTTTCATAGATGGCCACAGGAACCAAGGTACAGCTATTTTAACCAAGTCGTAGCTGACTTTGAGAAAAAGAACCCTGACATCCATGTAGAAATGGATTCGGTTATAAATGACGCATACAAGGAAAAAATCCGAGTCCTAATTTCGTCAAATAATGTGCCAGACGTATTTGTCTCGTGGTCGGATAGCTTTGCGTATAATTTGGTAAAATCCGGAAAAGTCAAACCGCTAAATGATATGTTGGCAAAAGACAAAGCATTTGCAGATAGCTTCATTCAATCGCAGATGAAAGCCTTTACGTTTGATGGCAAGGTTTATGGCCTTCCACAGACAATCGACGGGAAGGTATTTGTTTATAACAAAGATGCTTTTGCAAAAGCCGGTATCACAGCCGAACCAAAGAATTACAATGAACTCATAGCCGACCTTCAAAAGTTAAAGGGTGCTGGCTATAATCCGCCACTCACCGAAGGTTTAATGGACGCTTGGGCTATCTCGCACTATCTTGGGACAATCTTCCAACGCTATCTTCCTGCTGAGGTGTTGGATAAGGACTACAACGAGGCAACAGGCGAGTTTACTAACCCCGGTTACAAGGTCGCTCTTGAACGTTTTCAACAGCTAGTCAGCTTCATGGGGCCAAACGCATCATCAATAAACCACACTGATGCAAGGAATCTATTTATCGCAGGAAAGGTCCCTGTTATCTACTTACAATTGGCAGAGTTTGCCTACATCCAGCAAGGTAATCCAAAGTTCAAATGGGGTTACTTTAACTTCCCGGCTTTTACTGATGGGAAGGGCGACCCAACTACATTAACTGGTGCGCCTGAAGGTTTCATGCTTTCAAACACTAGCAAGAATCCAGAAGCCGCCGAGCGTTTCATAAAGTTCCTCCTTTCCAAAGAAAATGCGGCTAAATTTGTCAAAGATGTTGGAGCGCCAGTTGCAATAAAAGGTGCAGTAAATGCTTCTAACTCTTATCCTGAGCTTATTGCGGCTGTAGATCTTATTACAAAAGCATCCAGCACGACGCCTTGGTTTGACAATGCAGTAAACATTAAGGTTGCTGATGCCTTCATGCGTGGCATGCAAGCCGTGGCCGTAAACGACAAAACTATAGACGATGTACTTAAAGACGCTCAGCAAGCAGCAAAGATTGTAGCAGCCGAAGCAAAGAAGCAATAGCTGGATAAGCGCTGATTAATGAGGGCTCTGACTATTCGTCGGGGCCCTATTTGATTGTTGAGAGGATGACAGCAATGACACTATCGAAAAAAACAAGATATTCGATTGAACCAGTTCTCTTTCTGCTTCCCCTCCTTGCGATGATAGGCCTATTTATTTATTACCCCCTCGTTCAGAATTTTATTAACAGCTTCTTTAGATTCTCTGCATTTTCGCCGCAAAAAGAATATGTTGGCTTTGAAAATTTCGTTAGGCTAGCTCACGACAAAGTTGTTGTGACTGCATTGAAGAATAATTTTCGTTACGCAGTCGTGTCTCTTTTGGTTCAGGTTTGTTTTGGGCTTGTGCTCGCTGCTATTCTTGAGGATGAATTCTTCAAAAAGTACTCAGTAATATTTAGAACTACCTTTTTCCTCCCAGTCCTAATCTCAATAACCGTAATCTGTCTGCTCTTTACATTTATTTACCACCCCACGAATGGTCTCCTAAATGGCTTTCTTAGTCTGATTGGCCTTGGGTCTTTGCAACGTCCTTGGTTGGGGTCCAGTAAGACTGCGATCTGGGCTACAATTGCAGTTTCTCAGTGGCAGAGTACCGGCTATATCATGATGCTCTTTATTGTTGCTATCCAAAAGATCCCTGCCGAGCTTTATGAAGCAGCAGAACTGGATGGTGCAGGCAAAATCCGCAAGTTTTTCACCATCACAATTCCGCAGGTAAAAGAGACTTTCTTTGTTGCTTCGGTGATTACAGTCACAGGTTCTGTTTTGGTCTTTAACGAGCCATACATACTGACTGCGGGAGGAGGACCAGGTACCAGTTCTATTACGCTTGCTGTGTACATGTATCAGTCCGGCTTCTTTAAGGACATGATGGGATACGCCTCGGCGATTGCCATAGTTATCTTCATTATCTCCGCAATTCTCGCCTTTGTTCAGATAAAGGCATTCGGCACTGGGGAGGACTGAGTATGTTCAAAAAATGGCGGAGGATGTCGCCGATGAGCCGCATTCTCCATGGTTTAGCCTTGCTTGTATTAGTAGTCGGCTTCGTTATGGTGGCGTATCCAATCTTTTGGATTCTTATGTCATCGTTGAAAAAGAGTGAAGAAATATCGCTGAATGTGTGGTCTTTGCCGACCAAATTGCAGTGGATAAACTATAAAGCCGCATGGGAGCGGGGAATTTCGCAGTACTTTCTTAATAGTCTCCTAGTAACGGCAGCAACTATAATAGGGGTTATTCTTATCGGTTCTGCTGGTGCGTATGGCCTTTCCCGATACAAGGCTTCATGGATTAAGTACGCACTTCTCTTTGTTACTGGTGGAATGATGCTTAACCCTCAGGTTTGCCTAATACCTTTGTACGAACTGTTAACACGTCTTAATATTCGAAATACGCCTTATGCGCTGATATTGCCATATATCGCATTTAGGCTGCCTCTAAGTACTCTTTTAATACGCTCCTTTTTTATAGGTGTTCCCAAAGAAATTGAAGAATCAGCCACCATTGATGGTTGTGGAAGCCTTCAGATGTTTTTCAAGATTTTCTTGCCGATTTCACGACCAATTCTCGTTACCAGCGCAATCCTTACTGCATATTACGCGTGGAATGAATTTATGTTTGCAGTCATTTTCATAGACTCTAGTAAGTACCGCACAATACCTGCCGGACTTATGAGCTTTAGGGATGCACTTCAAGTTGACTGGGGCCCTCTTATTGCTGGTATGGCCATATCGGCCGTGCCTATCATGATATTCTTTATCTCTGTTCAGAAGTATTTCATACAAGGGATGTTTGCTGGCTCAGTAAAGGGCTAACTCAAAGAACAAAAGGGATGAAAGCAATATGAATTTCTTGGGTTTGGGTGACAATGTCGTGGATTGCTATCTTGATCAAGGTCTCTATTATCCTGGAGGGAATGCTGTTAATGTTGCGGTAAATGCAAAACGCGACGGTGTAGATAGCGCAGCTTATATGGGCATTCTCGGAGATGATCTGGAATCATCTCATTTGCAATGGGCGCTACAGCAAGAAGATGTGAGCTTTGAACGTTGCCGGCATGTCTATGCGCGTACTGCCCACCCTGCGGTTAAGCTCAACGAAGAAGGAGACCGTGTTTTTGTTGGCGGACCGCAAGATACAGCCCAGCATCTATTTCGAATTCGGCTTACTAAAGAAGACCTACAGTATATCGGTGGGTTCGATCTTTGCCATACTTCGTGCTACTCAGGGATTGAACCTGAAGTCGAGAATCTGTCCAAAGTGGTGCCAGTCTCGTTTGATTTCTCTAACAGGCACGAGGAGGCCTATATTCGGCAGATTGCACCGTTCTTAAGAATGGCCTTTTTTTCAGGCTCGGAATTGACCGATTACGAACTCGCTTTTATACTAGATACTTGTACCCAGGCTGGAGTTGAGGTGGTTGGTATTACACGTGGTTCGGAAGGCGCTTTGTTTTCTGTTAATGGGAAAAAATACCGACAGAAAGCAAAGCCTTTGACCCAGGTGGTGGATACCATGGGAGCTGGCGACAGCTTCATTGCAGCATTCTTGGTACGCTATATGGAGAATCTTAGTGTTGAAGAATGTTTATCCTACGCTGCCGAACGAGCGGCCGCTACCTGCCAATTCTATGGTGCTTTTGGGTATCCTAGACCATTCGAAAAAGGATACAAACACGTGTGAGTAAAAAAGATGATCTCGTTATGCCTCAAGATTCCGTATTGGTGATGGTTTCCTCTCGTCCGCTGTATGAGCAACTAAAGCTAGTGATTATGAGCGACATCGAGCGAGGAGTATACAAACATGGTCAGAAATTACCAGCGGAGAATGAACTTGCTTCCCACTATAAAGTAAGCAGAATAACAGTCAGGCGGGCTATTGCTGAGTTGGCTGCCGACGGCTTCTTGAAGTCGCAACAGGGGAAGGGTACTTTTGTTAATTACCTAAAGAATGAGTACAAGTATCTCGCCTTTAACACAATTAGCGAAAATGCTACGAATCCTTCACAGAACATGACGAATAGAATTATCGCAAAAGAAATTGTGCCCGCAGATTCAATTCTTGCGAGCTATTTACAGGTGCCAGAAGGTACTAGTCTTATTCGCCTTAAGCGGGTGATGTATGAAAATGATAATCCGTACATGATCGATACCGCTTTTTTTAGACTGGATCTGTACCCTGATATTTGGGACAAACTACGCGAAAACGTATCGACCTTCAAGATTCTGCGGGAACAATATAAAGTCCAATTTGCACGTGCAGAGAAGGCGCTCAGTGTCGTTAGGGCGGGTCTAGAGGAAGCGACACTCCTTTCCTGTATTCCCGGTGACCCTTTATTCTCCAATAGCAAAATAATTTATAACGAAAACAATGTTCCTGTACACTACTCCCACTACATGGTTCATGGGGATCGATGCATCTATACTCTCACCGTCTATGGTGATGAGCGGGATCTGCAGGTACACTACAAAGAGCACTACAAAGAGTAGAGAATAAGTCAACTCTACACTTGTCTGGAGTTGACTTTGGTTTTGGGGCCTCGTTCAGAACAGTAGCGCCGGCTCTGGACAACTGGCCAGTGAGACACTAGATTGCAAACCATGGAAATTCGTACCATGACCATCGAAGACTACGACGAGGTATATGCCCTGTGGCTCAACACCCCCGGGATGGGCCTCAATGTGCTCGATGATTCAAAAAATGGCATAGACAAATATCTACAACGCAACCCAACCACCTGTTTTGTGGCCGAAAAAGACAACAAAATTGTAGGCGTTCTCTTGAGCGGCCACGACGGACGTCGCGGCTTTATCTATCACACCGCTGTGGCGCTCAGTGAGCGTGGCAAGGGCATCGGCCGCGCCCTTGTGGATCGCGCTGTGGAGGCGCTTCGCGCAGAAGGCGTTAACAAAGTCGCGCTGGTCGTGATTGATAGCAACAGAATAGGCAACGAGTTTTGGGAGCATCTGGGTTTTACAAAGCGCGACGACCTCGTCTATCGGAACAAGGTGATAACGACGCTCGACATGCAGGCAATGAATACCTGATTGTGGGAGAATCGAACCAAAAACTCATGACTGCACACTTTTTATGGTCCAGTCACAGGGAAGGGACTTGATCCACAACTGCTGATAGTCAATCCTAATAGGCAACTCTCGCAGCCAAAAAGGGAAGTCGACTATGAAGAAACAGAAGGTGTGGCCATGAAATACGACGTAATCATCATTGGTGCGGGCATTTCTGGCCTTACAGCAGCGGCATTTCTGGCCAGGCGCGGAGCCAAAGTGCTCATTTGTGAGCAGGCAGACAAGGCGGGTGGGCTTTTCAGTTCATTCTGGCATTCAGGTTACTGCTTCGATGGTGGAATCAAGGCAATAGAGAATAGTTCGGTAATGATGCCAATGCTGGTTCAGCTTGGCCTGCTCGACGAAATTCAGTTTGAGCCAAGTCCCGTTGCATTGATAGCAGGCGGGAAGGTGCGGGTTGTTCGAAGTTTTGGTGACATTGAAGCATATTTTCGGATTCTGAAAGACCTCTACCAGGATGAAGCGCAAGGACTCGACCAAATCTTGCGCGATACCAAAACGGTCTATGAGATTATGGACGGCCTTCTTTCCTTCCCGATTCCTTTCTTTGACAGACCCGAGAGCGGCGGGGATGCCAGATCGGCATGGATGAAGCAACACGGCTCTTCGCTGCTGAAGCGATTGCCAAAACTCTTTTCTTTTATGCAGCAGGAATTACGCCCTTATCTGAATAAGCACTTACATGATTTTCGCCTTATAAACTTACTGAGTGACCTTTTCCCTGATGGCACCAGTGTCTTTTTTGGGCTTGGGTACTTTCGGATGTTTCTGGACTATTATTATCCACAAGGTGGTATTCAAGCTGTTCCTCAGGCTCTAGTAAACGCCATCCAGAAATGGGGCGGGGCCTTCCGATTCGGTGCGCGTGTTACTGGAATCCTACTGAAAGAGCAAAGCGCACGCGGAGTGAGGCTTGCGAACGGAGAGGAAATCGAAGCAGAATATGTCATCGCAGCAAGTGATTTACGTCAAACACTCACAAAACTGGTGCCCGAGGGAATCTTGCCAAAGCGTTTTGAGCATAAGTTGCAGGCTGCAGAGGTGTCGCATTCGGTTTTCAACGTCTTTCTCGGTATTGACCAGGCACCGGAGGCGCTCAATTTTGAAGGTTGTGGCCACGTGTTCTACCACCCAGACCTGGAAGGCATCAGCGAAGAAGACCGAATTAACCGCGACGACTATTTTGCCCATGTTCCACAAGAGCTGTCGGTCCCCTGTATGCATCACTCCGAGCTTGCCCCTGAGGGTAAAACCGGGCTTGTGATCAGCGCTATGACTTCCTGGCAATTTGGTGGCGGCTGGGATGGGCCTCAGCCTACCTATAAGAAAATGAAAGATCGGGCAACCCGCGAACTCATAATAAGCCTTGAGAAGTATATCCCTCGACTCAGAGAACATATCGAGGTCTGTCTTTCTGCTACTCCGTTCACAATTGCAAACCGCACCTCCAATTCCGAGGGTGCAATCATGGGCTGGTCCTATCATCGGGGGAGAACATTCTCCAGAGGGAGTTTCTTGCAGATGAACTCCAGTGTCTACACACCGATACCCCGATTATTAACAGCCGGTCACTGGACTTATTCACCTGGTGGTTCGCCGGTGGCTGTCCTGACAGGAAAGCTTGCAGCCGAGGCGGTTCTGCATAAGACAAAGCAGCAAAACGGCGAGGAGGCACACGGTGAGGATTACTAAGAATTCGATTCTACGCGAGCACTATGATGTGATTGTTGTGGGTGCCGGCCTTGGCGGTCTGACAGCAGCAAGTCTGCTTGCAAAACAGGGTCTGGGCGTCCTTATTGTCGAGCAACAGGACAAGCCAGGAGGTGCGTGCACTTCCTTCAAACGTGAAGACCGTGTGTATGACGTGGGAGCTGCGATGCTCTATGGGTTTGGCGAGAAAGGATTTCGGCCATTTCATTTTGTGCTTAATCAACTCGAGGAACCCATCGATATCATCCATCATAAAACCCTGGCACGCATGACATTTGAAGGCAGAGAAATTGTTTTCTGGCCCGATCTTCAACGTTTTGTTGAAGAAATGACTGAGCTGTTTCCCCAAGACGCCCAAGGAATAAGATCCTTCTACGCTGATCTTTACAAGATGTATGAGAATATCGTTATCAAGAATGAAGTAATTGTGCCGCCATCAGAGTTTTCCAGGCGCCAGGCCTTGCGCAGTTTGCTGTCAGATCCTTTTTCAATTCTGAAGATGCAAAAGTTGCTTTCGACAAGTACGCTCGAACTCCTCCAGAAGTATTTCAATTCTCCCGAGTTGCTGAATTTCTACGACAAACTCTGTTCAGCCTATGCCTACACAACTGCCAAAGAAACACCTGCAGTTTTAGCGGCAACGATGTTTATTGATAATCATATAGGCGGTGTTTACTATCCTGCTGGTGGCGCACAGATGCTTCCCAACACCATTGAGAAAGCCTTTGAACGTTACGGCGGCCAGGTTCTTTACCATACCCTTGTAGACAAAATCCTTATTCGGGAAGGGACAGCCTATGGCGTCAGGCTGCACGATGGCAATGTAATTCTGGCCGACCGGGTGATTGCGAATGCTACGGTCTGGAACATCTACGAGCATCTCCTCGATCCTGAAAATGTGAGCTTGAAAAAACTGGAGCAGGTACGATCTTTGGTTCCAACTTTTCCAAGTATGACGCTCTATATGATGATAGACAGAAATGGTATACCCGAGAATTATTACCCTTGGGAGATTTTCATAGAAAACAGGAAGGTAATAGACTCTTCCGACTTGACCCTGTATATCAATTCATTGGTGGACAGTACACTATGTGCTCCGGATGAGCTTGTGGTCATGGCGATTGCTCCGAACTTTTGCAAGTGGCCAGCGCCGGGCGATCCGGGCTATAGGTCCAAGGCATATGAAGATCAGAAGCAACAAGAAGCCGAACGAATGCTTGACCAAATTGAGGCGCACATCCCCGGGTTCCGACAGCATATTCGGTCGATGATTGTAGGTACTCCAACCACCATAGAACGATACTTGCTCAAGAACGGGGGCGCAGTAGGCGGACCTAAGAATCAGCTGGGGCAAGAGATGCTAAAACGTCTGCATGCCCGTAGCGAACTCAAGCATCTCTATTTCTGTGGCGATTCTACCGTGATGGGCACAGGAGCTCCAGCGACAGTTGTGTCTGGAGTCGGCGCAGCAAATGTAATCTTAAGGGAGCTTCATAAGCCTGAATACGATGCCGTTACTTTTGAGCATCAGTACATAAATCTTGTTGAACCGCCATACAGCAGGCCTGCTTATGTTCCAGGCACAAGGCTTTCTGAGAAGACCGCCTACTTGGCTGCGACAAAGTGTCAGGGCTGTCGTGTCCCAGGCTGTGTTAGAGGATGTCCTGCAGAGATT
>JAFIHQ010000084.1 GCA_017849315.1 Treponema sp. | reverse complement strand
TCGTCGTGGAGAAAACAGGCTGTGTCGCCGTACAGGTGGGCTATCGCCTTGCGCCGGAGAATCCGTACCCCGCGGGGCTCGACGATTGTTACGCGGTGTTGCAGTGGATTTATCGGAATGCCACATCGTTTGGCGGAGACCCGGAACGAATTTGCATCTGCGGAGACAGCGCCGGCGGAAATTATGCGACAGTCTGCGCGATGCGCGACCGGGACGACAGCCTTCGCGACGGGACAACCCGCAAAATCAAGGCGGAAGCGCTGCTGTATCCCGTAGTCGATCTTGCCCATTCGATGGAGAACATGCAGGCAGCCCGCGCCGTATACGAAGTGTCGCCCAAACACGCAAAGCTTCTCAATGGTATGCTAGACGGGATGGTGTATAGCCTTGGCCGGCCTTCCATGAGCGAGTACTTGGGCGTCGAAGATGCGACACAGCCTTATCTCAGCCCCCTATTGGGCGATCTTGCCGGCATGCCGCCCACCATCATCCTTCTGGGCGAATTCGACTTTTTGCGGGTCGAGGACGATCGTTATGCCCATAAACTGAACGATTCTGGTGTCGAGGTAAGGCTGATTCGGTACAAAGGACTTAGCCATGGTTTTGCGGATCAGGTGGGTGTCACTCCTCAGGCCGAAGACGCTCTGGAGGAAATAGGCGACTTCATGATGAGTCATTTGGGGCGCAAGATATAGGCGCAAGGCACAAAGGAGCAGGCATGTATGAAAGAGCATGATATGAAAAAACACGAAGAGAAGGCGCGCTCGCTTTTGGCGCAGATGACGTTGGAAGAAAAGGCGGGGCTCTGCAGCGGCAGTAACCTCTGGTGGAGCAAGGGAGTGGAGCGCCTTGGCGTCCAGAAAATCATGATGACGGATGGTCCCCACGGCCTTCGTAAGCAGGCCAATCTCGACGATCAGTTCGGCATTACCCAGAGCGTGCCGGCCACGTGCTTCCCCACTGCTGCCACGACGGCCTGCAGTTTCG
Source organism: Treponema sp. (assembly GCA_017849315.1). Classification (GTDB taxonomy): domain Bacteria; phylum Spirochaetota; class Spirochaetia; order Treponematales; family Rectinemataceae; genus JAFIHQ01. Next base: position 13,350 of record JAFIHQ010000084.1, on the reverse strand, counting down.
ATCCGGAACTTCTGCGAGAAATGGGCAGGACGCTGGGCGAGGAATGCCTTCAGGAAGGCGTCTCGATTCTGCTCGGCCCGGGCATTAACATTAAGCGCAGCCCGTTATGCGGGCGCAACTTTGAGTATTTTTCGGAAGACCCGTACCTTGCTGGAGTCATGGCATCGGCTTTGATCGAAGGAGTGCAGAGCCAAGGCGTAGGCACGAGCCTCAAGCATTTTGCGGCGAACAATCAGGAGACGTGTCGGATGGTGATCAACGCCGTGGTGGACGAGCGGGCACTGCGGGAGATTTATCTTTCGGCATTTGAAATGGCAGTAAAAAGAGCGCATCCCTGGACGCTCATGTGCTGTTACAACCAGGTAAATGGCGAATTCGGCAGCCAGAACAGGACCTTGCTCACGGATATTCTGCGGGGCGAATGGGGTTTCGACGGGGCCGTGATGACCGATTGGGGCGCGATTGTGGACAGAGTAAAAGGACTGGCAGCGGGCTTGGACCTCGAGATGCCCTTTAGCGGCCCTCACAATGACCAGGCCATTGTCGACGCGGTCCAGACTGGTGCCCTGTCGGTTCAAGTTCTGGACACGGCCGCCACGCGGGTACTTTGCCTGCTTCTCGCGGCCGCAGAGGCTAGGAGACCGGGTTACCATTGCGACGCACGTGCACATCACGAATTGGCACGCAAGATCGCGGCAGAATCGGCCGTTCTACTCAAAAATGAAGGCTTGCTGCCGCTTTCAAAAGACAAAAAGTTAGCCGTGGTCGGGACTTTTGCCAAAGAACCGCGCTATCAGGGGGCAGGGAGTAGCCGAATAAACCCGCTTAAGCTTGAGAATCTTTGCGATGTGCTCGAGAAGAGGGGCGTCGATTTTGTGTATGCGCCTGGCTACGACCTTGAGCCTGACACGGCCGGCTTCGCGTCTGATGCGCCGAACGAGGATTTGCTCGAAGAAGCGGCGGGCGCCGCAAGGAGCGCGGATGTTGCAGTAGTGTGCATTGGCCTTCCCGATTCGTACGAAAGCGAAGGCTTTGACCGCACGCACATGCGCCTTCCGGAAAGCCACGTGGCACTCCTCAAAAAAGTCGCCCGCGCCAACCCCAACACAGTTGTGCTGTTGTCAGGCGGAAGCGCTGTGGAAATGCCCTGGCTTGTCGATGCCAAGGCGCTTCTGATGCTTTACCTGGGAGGCGAGGCCGGCGCCGAGGCGGCTGCTGACCTGCTTTTTGGCGACGTAAACCCAAGCGGCAGGCTTGCCGAAAGTTTTCCCTTACGCCTTGAGGATACGCCGAGCTTTGCCTATTTCCCCGGCGGGGAAAAGACGGTCGAATACAGGGAAAGTATCTATGTGGGTTATCGATATTACGACAAAGCAGGCGTCGACGTGCTCTTTCCCTTCGGCTATGGGCTTTCCTATACGAGCTTTGCATACAGCGGGCTTACCCTTGCCAAAAAGGATGGCGAGGTTGAGGTCAGTCTCACGGTAAAAAACACCGGCAAGGTGGCTGGCAGCGAAGTTGTTCAAATCTATATCTCGCAGAAGTCGCCGTCCGTATTTAAGCCGATCCGAGAGCTCAAAGGATTCCGCAAGGTCTACCTACAGCCAGGCGAAGCGCGGACGGTCGCCTTAAGCTTGGATAGGCGGGCTTTCTCGTATTACGACGTGGACGAAAAAGCCTGGGTTGTGGAAGCCGGTGAGTACACTGTAGCTGCAGCAGCGTCGAGCCGCGATATTCTCTGTGAGGCTTCGCTCGTAATGGAAGAGTACGTCGAGCGCGCGGAGCAGGTGAGGCAAGGTGAACAATCTGGACAGGTTGGCCAAGCCGCACAGGTTACGCGCCGGGCAAAAGCCAAATCGCTTCCTGCCGCGTATCTCAACCCTTCTTCGCCGTTCAAAGTGCCCGACGAAGCCTTTGCGGTGCTGTATGGGCGGCCGTTGCCGCCTTCCTCCCGTCAGCCAGGAGAGCCTCTAACGGTGAATTCGACGTTGAGCGAAATAGCCGCTACCGGGATCGGCGCCGCATTTCTTGCACAGATTCAGCAGCAAATGGCTGGCATGACGGGTGGTGGCAGCGGCGGTGGCAGGGACAGCGGGGCAGGCGATGAAACCATGGCCCGCATGATCCAGCACATGATGAGCGAACTACCTCTGCGTGCCCTCGTCACATTCAGCCAAGGCGTCTTAAGCCACGATCAGATTGCCGGCCTTCTTGCGGCGATGAACGCCGAGCTTAGCGCAAACGCTCAAACGAGGTAAAACGCTCAGACGATGTCGCAGTAATAGAACTGCTCCCTTTTCAGAACCTTCTCGCCGACCTTAAATTCGATTGGCGCCTTGAACATAGGTCCGTCGAAAACAAAGGAATGGTACTCGCCGTTTTCCCCGCAAGGGTCTACGCCTGCGGGTAAGTCGGAGAGAAAGCCGGCATCGATCTCGCGGCCTGCAAAGCTCTTGTCCAGCGCCTTTGTGTCGACAAAGGTGATTATCGCTCTGTGTCCGGTGTCGAGGAACTCTTGCAGCAAGGATTTTGTGCCGCGGCCCCATAAGGGAAATATCGGGTTCATTCCCACCTTGCTTAAGTTCTCCTCCCGGTAGCGTCGGATTCCTTCCAGGAAAAGATCGCCAAAAGCGACCGTCCTTATTCCCCTAGCCTTGTAAGCGAGCATGGCTGCGTTCATTTTTGCTTCGTATTCTTCGTTGGTACAATTCTCGGACAGACCGATGCTGTCCAAAGGGATTCCGAGCGCATGCGCTTGTCTTTGTACAAATTCCATGCGCACCCCGTGCATGCTCGAACGGTTATTCGCCTCATTGACGGTGGTCAAGAGCGCGACAACGTTGTACTTAGCCTCTTGTTTGACGCTGAAAAGGGTCATGGCGCTGTCTTTGCCGCCACTCCACGACAGAACGATGTTTTCCATATTTGATGCCTTATTTATTAATTACGGGCTTTTAGTCAGCCCTTTCTATCAGCCCTTTCTCATTGAGCGCTTCCGGACCGCCCAATCCGCCTCAGCTTAAGCTTTCTATTATGAACTGCTCTTGTAATCGCATAATCTCTTTCAGCGCTGCAAGATCCTCCTGAACATTGTTGACTTCCAGAGAATGATTGGCGTTTTGCAGCTCGTGCAGCGTCAGGTTCTTTTTCTCATGCAGCCTTGTCAAATTCGGTACGGTATAAAGCTTGTCCGCAAGGCTCCCTACCACGAGCGTCGGGTTGTCCAGCTCGAGCAGCTCGAGTATGAATTCATTCCATTCGCCACCGGGTGTAAAGAGAATAATAGCTGCCTTCTTGAGTATTTCTTTGTCCTTGAGGCAATGACGAACCGTGCTTGTGCCCATTGATTTTCCGGCGAGGAAGATTCGGTCGTACTCCGGTGCAAGGCGGTGCACCTCTTCCAGGACTATGTCGTTATCGCCGCTCAGGCGCTTATAGCGCTCGACATCGCTCAGGGTCCGAAAACTGGGGTCGGCGTAATATTTGAAATCGACCCCAACATAGTCGCAGCCGTGCTGCAGCAAGAGCTCTTTCGAGTAATACAAAAGCGGATTGCGATAGTTATACCCGACACCAGAAAAAACGAGGCCAAGGCTTTTGCTGCCTTGAAATTTGCTTTCGTGATCGATCGGCGTTCCATCCGCCCTTACCAAATTGACTGTCGGCATTTTCGTACCCTCCAACTTGATACGTTAGCTTTATCAGAAACTCGACGAAGCGAGAGAATCCACCGACAAAGGCGCCAAGGGCAAAGATGCCCGTGAAGTGCTTAGGAGGCTCATGCCGGAATGAGTTTTCAAGAGTACCGAGTGACGCTGTTTATCGTCCAATACATCCTGTTGTCCGTAAACTGATACCCAATTTTCCCGCAGTTTGAAAGATAACTCAAGAAAGAGCGAATCGTATTGCCGGCCAGCGCGAATTGCGCCACATCGAGCTTAACGGCCATTCTGTTGCACACAAACTGCAATATTTCTTCAAACGACCGCGACTGCGTTGGCAACGACATTCCAGAGTCGTGGGAGCCGCCGGATCCACCAAGCGCCTCCATAATGTACCCTTCGATATCCGCCGCCCGTTGCAGGTTGAGCGCCGTCAGAGACTGAATATCACGCTCAATCTCGCCGTGGCTTATCACAAAATAATCCGCATCGAGCGACTTAATCAGCTCGATCGTTTCCCTGTATCGCACAACGTCATAGATATAAGGAATAGGATGCTTTTCCAGAACCGTGGCGCCAAACATGGCATCACCGAGATACGCCACCCGATCGTCGGTAATAACGCCGATCATTTCGAAGTAGTGGCCCGGCAAAGAGATGGCGCACAGCCCCGGTAGAATTTCCGTATCCGCGCGGATCAGGTCCGTAACACGCGAAGGTTTTGCCTCGAAAAACTTGTTCTTCATCTCGTTCGGCGTATAACCGCCCCAGAGAAAGGCGCCTTCAAGTTGGGGTGACTCAATAAAGGCTTTTTCGGTCTGTGTGGCAAAAATCCTGCAATTGGTCATCCGCTGCAAATAGTCGTTGCCACCGATATGGTCGGCGTTGGAATGCGTATTGATAATCCCTGAGAGCTTCCATCCTTTTTCGTTCAGCAGCCTGTTTATCTTGCGGCCTGCGTCCTTGTCGTTCCCGGAATCAATCAGGTATACGCCGCCGTCGCGCTCCACTGCGCCAATATTGGTCGGTCCCGGGATAACCCAGGAGGAGCCTGCCAGATGCAGCAGATCTGTTGTTGACATCTTTCACCACCTTTTGTCCACTCATCCACGTCTTACCCGCAAACCCAAATACTCTTCCATCAGGTCAAAATCGTGATCGTTATGCAGTAAGTCAAAACCATGTTCGATACAAAAACTACCTATTATGACATCGATCGTTTTTCTGACAGTCACTCCCAATTTTCGCAACTTCCTGTAATTCTCTGCGGACTTTATGGCCATTTCTTTTCCAAGAAAGTCATAGTACTCAAGTTTCTCCATTATTGCTTTTGCCGCTTTCAAGTCTCCATCTTCTCTAAAACCCTGGAAAAACTCCACGATTATGATATCGCCCGTGGCTATCCTCTCGTGGAGCAGTTCATAATCGAGCAGATCGGTCTGCAGAGACTCGACGCCTCGCACATAGTCGATCCAGACGGAGGTGTCGGCTATGATCATTGATCCCGCCTCATCTCGTCCAGATCGCCCTCCCAATTGAGCCTTCCACGGAGTTTTCTGATTTCACCCTGTTCTTTCTGAGCGATCAGGAGCTTCAGCGCCTCCTCGATAGTATCTTTCTTGGTCTTGTGGCCCGAGACTTTTCTCGCTTTCTCCATCAAGTCATCGTCTATTACAATATTGGTCCTCACGGCGCTTTACCTCCTCTTTATCAATGTGTATAGATCTGATCAAATATACACATTAATCCGATTTTGGTAAAGACCGATCTTGGTAAAGATCGGTCAAAGAAGCGGCCCAGATCATCGCTGGTCAGACAATTGCTGGAGCTGGCATAGGTGCTCTTTGTCGCTACCGTGCTTCTTGCAGCGCCATCGTCACAAAACTGTCGCTCACAAGACCACCGAGAGGCTCGAGTAATCGTTGGCGATGCCCAGCTGTTCGAGGTAGACCGAAATCATGCCCCGGTGGTGGGTTTCGTGGTTGAAAAGGTGAAGAATGAGCCCGCCGTACGGATTGTCGTGGTCGTTGCCACGCGGATCTTTGTACACAAGACGCTTTCCCATATCGGCCGGCGTCAGTTCGCCGGCAAACTGCTCAATCACCACATCGATCTCGGCGCGCAGCTTGAGATAGTCTGCGACGTCACCAATGATAATCTCGCCAAATTTTATCTCCCGCTTGAACACATCGCTCTTGCGGTACTCAAAATCGCGGAGCAGCGCAAACCGTTTAAGCCAATTGATGTCCGAAGTATAGATGTGGTTGCAGAGCGCCCGTATGGTAGGGTAGAAGCAGTTGAACTTGGCTTCCCACTGCTCATTGCTGAGCTTTTCAATGCACTGATTCATTTTTGCGTTTGCCGTCTTGTTATAGAGCGACAACAGTTTGACGGTTTCTATATCCATTATATACCTCCCGATGCCGGTCATGTGCCGCCCTACAAGCCTAGCTTTCCTTCCCGTCTTTGTCGAGCAATTTTAAGGAAGTATTCATCCATATATTGGGCGACCTCGGGGCGGTAGGCATTGATAGCACCACTGCGGTCATCTTCTGTAACGATGATGATCCTTTCATTGGCGGCTAGGCCTTTGAGAATTCCTTGGGCGGATTCTCTTGGCGATATGGCGGAAGGAGGGGGGCCGTCGGCGCCCCAAATGGAGGTAGCGACCGTGCCTGGGATGATCGTGGACAGGCGGATGTTCTCGTCCCAGAGTTCATAGCGTAGCGTACTGGTGAGCGCGAGCAAGGCGGCTTTTGTGGCGCAGTACATGCTCTGTTCCGCCATTGGCGAATAAGCGGCACCAGAAGCCGTATTTGCAATGTGGCCACCGCCTTGGGCGCGCATGATGGGCAGGACAGCCCGAATGCCGTGGAGCGCGCCGTAGAAGTTGACGTCGAAGGCAAACTTCCAATCTTCGTCCGTCGTATCGTCAAAGCGCTTGCGTAAGCTAAGGCCCGCATTGTTGAATAGAAAGTGAATTTCGCCTCCACTGAACCTGGCAGCCTCCTGGATCATCGCCTGGACGCTTTCTTTCATCGAGACGTCGGCCTGGATTGCGAACACCTTCTTGGGGTAAGCAGTTTCCAGCCTTTGGCTTTCCTTTTTCAGCCTTTCACCGTTGAGATCAGCCATGACGACCGTTCTTGCACCGTACTCCAGAAGCAACTCGCAGAGCGCGAGGCCTATGCCAGAAGCGGCGCCCGTGACAACCGCGACCTTGTTCTCATAATATTTCGTGTATTCATCCATAATTACGCACCTCCTTCCCGTAACATCCTGTACGGTTCGCCATCGCTTTTATGGGAAACGATCTCAACTCAGAACGTGTCCCCGCGGTTCCATTAGGACTTGTGAGCCCTGGGTTATGACGACCGGCGCCATATCGAGCATTGGCAGTTCAGCCAACTCGTTTATGATGTAGAACTGCATTGGATTCTGATACCAGGTCAATTCAGTCCATTTCAGCGCACCTGTCCCGATCCAGCCAGAACGCGGCGAGCGGTGCATGGGGAAGAGAATCGGCTGACTCAAATCAGCCCCCGGGGCGCCAACCTTTGGGATATAGCGCCACCCAATGGAGCCGAAGTCGGTGGCCATGGCTTTGATTTGGTCCTCACTCATCGCTGTCTTCCTGGTTGCTTCTAACTCCAGGAAAGTTTTGCCCTCAAAACTAAGACGAGTTCGGAGATCGTCCGCAAAAGGATGCAGATCCTCAATATCGGCGTAGATTTTGGGGACTCCCATCATATTCCCTGTCAGAATTGGCGTAGTCTTATTTTCCCACATCACAAGCACAAAGGCCCCTTCCAGGTGATCGTTTTGCCCGTCAAACTGCACGGGGACCGTGACACCGACAAGATTGTAGGACGAACCGGCCATCCACTGGACCTGTCGGCATTGTTGAAATTCAATAGTCAATTCGGGCTTTATGAGTTCAAGACCTTCCGGAATGTAGTTGCATAGTTTTTCGGCGTCCGTTGTGTAGCAAAAATCGACAGTGACTACGTCATCGTAAATCGCTTTGGCATCTGGATCGAAAGGTGCTCCACCGAAATGAGCCGGCATCTTGTAGCATTTCCCTTCCTCAAATTGAAACATTCAGAACCTCCTTGTCTGAAAGAACTATGAAAAACTATTTGGCACCTTCTGTACCGCTGCGCAGCGTATCCAGCAAACGTAAGACATGAAGAAGATAGAGAAGCACACAGCCATTTGCTGCAAGGATCACACCGATAACGAGACCCGACACTACACCTGGGACAAGCATCGACGTACCAAATAGAGTTTGAAGGAGATTGAGCGTGAGCTGTGTTATAAAAAGCCTGGTAAGCATTGGCGGAACAGTCTCCCGCGGTTTGTTTGTGTGCTCGCCTCGAGCCAGGATCATTTTCACAAGGGAAATCACTCCACCCAAAATGTTGAGCACGCCAACGACAACCGTAAGCAACGGCACCAGAATTTGTGGGATGATACAGGATATGGCGCCCAATAAGGCGAAGATTAGTCCGAAGGCGAGTACAAGCCAAGTCCGCGGAAAGACACCGACCGGCGTGTTCCCAAAGGCGAGCATTTGAATGGAAAAGATGATCATGAGAACGCCCAACTGCGCGTTGGCAGAAAAAGGCAGGATTCCCACATTGACCGGAATCAGGACGATACCGATAATGACCATAAAAATGCTCGTAAAAAGTATCATCACCTGTTCGGTGGACAGCTTGATGTTGCCACCCGGGATCTTTGCAGCCTCAGGATAGATCCTGTCGATTTTTGAAAGGACCAGGGCGAGATAACAAATTGCCGCGCCGAAAACTATGATCGCTATAGCGGTCATGGGAGTCGTCAGGAGCCGCTGATCAAAAAGCAGCGCCGCGATGGCCATTGAGAGCACATAAACTGAACCACATGCATAGATCAGCTGTTTAAAAATGCCACCATATTTCGCCCAACGCTTCGATTTATCTTCGGCAAAGATGAGTTGCAGAAAAAGTGCGAGTCCTCCAGGGCCAAAACAGACGAAAAGCACGATGCGGGGGAGCGCGATCGGAATTGGAACGAGACAACTCACCATGCCGACTGACGCCACGATAAGCCCGAGCGCGAGGATGAGTTTCGACCTAGCGAGGTCGCCAAACGGTGTCCTGCCGAGCGTTATTGTTTGAAGCGCAAAGATGATAAGAAGTAAGCCATAGAGGCCATTCTCGAAGTAGGGCAGTGTCCCCCGGTAGACAGGGAAAAGCAGAACACCGGTTGTCAGCACTACGATTCCGGCGATTACCAGAATTACCACTTCCAGAGGAAGCTTTGCTTCTTTGTGTGCCATGGGCGCCGGTCCTTGCTGCCATGCGGGGCACAACAGCGGTTAAGAAGGCGTGCCGGTCTGCATCAATTGTAATGGTGCCAAAAGTATAGAATGGTATTTTCAGACCGTAAAGTGCTTTGTGCGGTTTTGTGGGTGCTTTTTGCGTTGCGGGACTTTGCCGGTCAGGCTAACTCGCAGCGCGGTCTATCGTTCTATCGGTTTCTCGTCCACGAGCACCGCGATCCGATCCGTCGGAGCCCACACATAGTCCAGCGAACAGCAGTAACCCCTTAGCCACAGCGTGCCATCGATCTTTCTCAAGTAAAACCCTTTCGGAAAGCTGTCGTCGGTGGGTATTAAGGGATCAGACAGGATGGTGAGGGAGCCTTTGGGGGCTTTGTGACTTTCGCCCTCGAATTCCTCTTCCTGATCGACAAATTTGAGCCTAAGGTAGGGGCCGAGCTCCAGTGGGCAGAGGTGAAACCCGGCTCTCTCAACACTGGCTAATAACTGGTAGAATGTGGTGCCGTTTTCAAAGCCGAGGTCCTGTATGCTCAATTGTGCAACGATGGCCTTGTTGTGCGTGGTGGATACAACGAAGAGTTCAGTATCAAACAACATTTGAGCGTATAGATTGAGTCTAATCCCAGACCGGCTGAGCACGTCGCGAAGCTGTTGCTTTGTAAGCCCACCGTATTGCAGTGTGAGGGGCCTGTGTTCGATTGGCATGGCAATCCCGCTTTATCGGCTCAAAGCCATTTTGCCACGAGCTTATCGAGCGGTTCCCGTTTACCGGTGCCGTCCAGCGCTTGCGTGTAGCCCACCGTAATCATCGCCATGAGCTCGAGACTGTCCGGCAGCTCGAGGAGGGCGTTTACTTCTTTCTCGTGTTTTAGAATTTCACCGATCCAGCAGGTGCCGAGCTGCAGTTCGCGCGCAGCAAGAAGGATATTCTGAATGGCCGAACCTATCACCTGCTTGTGTTTGAGATCGCAGTTGAAGACGCGGTCGCTCAAGGTGTTTTTGTCCAAATAGACAAGGATGAGGCAGGGCGCCGTTTTGACCCATTGGGCGTAGACCGAGAGCGATGCCACCTTGTCTCTAAGCGCTGTGTCGTCCTGAATAACGACGAATCTCCAGGGCTGCATGTTTGCTGCGGAAGGGGCGTAGGATGCGGCCGTAAGCAGTTTTTCTATTGTCGCCTTGTCCACGGGCTGCAAGGTGTAGCTTCGCACGCTTCTGCGATTGACGATACAATCAAATACGGATTCCATGTGAAATCTCCTAAGTAATATTATTATAAATAATTAAATAGTCGCTCAAATATCGATAACACCGATTAGTTGGGTCTTTATTAGGGTAGGAAACCATGCGATCCCGGGGGGGCTACTTAGTCGATTAACATTTCCTTCAAGACCTGTTTGACGGTTTGAACAGTTTTCTTGTCTAGTTCCCCCAACTTCCGTACTAACCTGCTTTTGTCCACTGTACGAGTTTGATCGAGGACAATCCATGCATTCTTGTTGTCCATGGCCACCTCGATTCTAGTGGGGTAGGCGTGAGAATTTGTCGTCAGAGGCGCTATGATCACCGTATCAATCACGTGATTCATTTCGTTCGGTGAGAGCACGACGCATAGTCGAGGCTTCTGAATTTCGTGGCCTTTGGTTGGATCGAGGCCAACCCAATAGACTTCGTATTGGTTGACTACCATTCCCATTCGAAACCTTCAGTTGCTTCAGACGCTTCAGGTCCTGGCATGAGCAGTGTGTCTTGGCCTTCTTCGTGCATCTTGCGGAATGCCTGATCCCAGCCTTGCCGGGGTGCACACGGAAGTGGCCGCAAGATTATCTGTTGATTTTCAACCTCGAGCTCAAGGCTGTCCGAAACATGCAATTGTTCCAGTATGGCTTTAGGTAAACGTATACCCCTTGAGTTTCCAATGCGAATGACAGAAACCTTCATAACCGCTCTCTACCTTACTGCTTTTTACAGCTAATCTTCTTATGTAATTATAATGTTATTACGTTGAGCCGTCAATGAATTTGGTTTTCTTGGATTGAGATTACAGTTCACGATTCCATAATTCTGTGGCGAGTCAAGAGAAAATGCTTGCGCTGGAAGGCAAGTGGCGAGATAATAAGTTTACAAGTTTACAAGATCAAAAATATCGAGGTCCTTCAATGAAGAAGCTTGTTTTGTTGTTTTGCGTGCTTATGGTTTGTGTTTTTGGTTCTTGTCGGTTAAACTCCGCCAAGAGTAAGACCTATTCGATGAGCGGGCTTGTTCAGAAAGGGCCATTCCAGGTTGGCTCAAAGGTAACAGTACAAGAAGTTGACGAGAGTCTGGATCCGACTGGGTTAATGTATACGACGACGACGAAGGATGACTTTGGGTCTTTTGCATTGTCAAATAAGTTTTCATCGAAGTACGTCGAAGTCGATTGTGAAGGTTTTTACTTTAATGAATGTGCGAATGGGACAGGGGATGCGAAACTGATCTTGCGGAGCTATGGCGATCTTTCGGTAAATAAGCCATTGAATCTGAATATACTGACGACGATAGCACATGATCGGATTAAGAAGCTTGTGGGGGAAGGGAAGAGCTTAGCACAGGCGAGGGACCAGGCGGAATCGGAGCTTTTGGTTTTTTTAGGGATTGATGCTATTTCCGGTTTGCATTTCTATGATTTCAATCTTGAGTCTGGCGGTAGTGATGCAGCGTTGCTGTTGGCAGTATCGGCGGCGCTTCAGAATGGTCAGAGCGTTGCGCAGTTGTCATTGAACATTGCAGACTTGGCGAATGATTTTGCAGACGACGGTGTTATAACGGATGATGCTTTGATCACGAAGTTGCGGGACGGTGCCAATCGGCTCAATGTGCAGACGATAACCAACAACCTCAAGAAGCACTATGAGGATAGGGGTAAACAAGTCATAATCCCTGATTTCACCAGTTACATCAACAAACTGAAGACGGTAGGTGGGATCCTGGGGAAACCGGTTTTCAGTCTTGCCTCAGGCACGTACATTGAGCCGCAGACGGTTACCATAACTGCACCATCAGGGTCGGAAATCTATTACACGACTGATGGGTCCGCTCCTACTGCACAAAGCAGTCGCTATACTGCTCCCATAACGATTCAAATCAATTCCGACATAACCCTTAAAGCGATAGCAATTCTGAATGGAGTGCAGTCACAGCCTACGGTGGCCAGGTACATTGTCAAAGACGGCAGGTATGGGGCCGACTATACCAATACTACACCAGGTCATTTCGTAGAGTATGTGGTAAACGGTTACAATAACTTTGATAATAGCACTCCAGTTTCTTGCAAACTTTATTCGATTGTTGAAGAAGGATCGACAAGTAATCCATACAATACCTGTATTTGTACTGACTTATCCCGTGGCTATTGCGATGGATACATGACAGCACCAAGCAATGGTTCAATATTTGCGATTATTGGCTCTGGTGCAAGCATCGCCGGTTCTCCCTATTTTGCCTGGTATATGTGTAGACTCGTTGCGCTTCCCAAGCTTGTTATCTTTGGAGAACAATTTTCTTCTACGACAGGGGTTGTTTACTATCCGCTCAAATTGGCCAACTGGAAGACATTTAGTGACCTGATTGAGGTCGACTTTGACAGTAGCAATTTTAGTTTTTCAAACTCAGGTGACTTCGCTGATTTAAATAAACAACTGAGAGGCACAGGCAAACTGCTGTTCGCGAAGAATATTGGACTCGTATACTTTGAACTAAAACATACTTCAGCATCGAACCCGCCAAACAAAACTGAGACAATGGAGTATTCGGGAGACGGGCTAGCCAGCAAGATAGAGTTTTACGGAACGTGCAATATTAACGGTGTACCCGCCGAAGGTTACACTATTGCCCCCGTGGCATGGGATGATGTTTCATCTTATTTGTCCCAAGATTCTTATTCAAGTGTTTCAGGTACTGATGGAGGGTTCTCCTTATTCCAATATGCGATACCTGGTTCTTTTTTCAGGTTAGATTTAATGGCCCCTGACTTTTCCTATGTAGATTTTAAATTTAAGGTACCTTCTGGAGTGACTCGGGTTAACCTCGGAGAGATTGGCGGCGTTCAAGGTCATAGTTACATTGATATCCCGAATCAGTAACCTTCTTCACTAAGGACGAATAGTATTTCAGCGGCACCACACGGGTCGAGATTGGTGGAAGGAGTTCAGGCATTGGGTTTGTGATTGGGTGAATTGAAGTTCTCTCAACGCTAGCACTTTCCCTTGACGTGGCATCACAACAAGACTATATAATTGGGCACATCGAAATGAGGTTTGTCAGCAGGTAGGATCTTATGTTTAGAGAGATGCGGCGCTTCAAGCAGGCGCTTCCGGCAGGGGA